>JAUVQS010000060.1 GCA_030598025.1 Acidimicrobiia bacterium
CCAATCGCTCGGCGGCGAGGTCGACGGGGAGGCGATCGCGGAGGTGCTTCTTCTGGGTTGCGATTCCGACCGGGCAGTTGTTGGTGTTGCACGCCCTCATTCCCAGACAACCGATGGCCTGCATGGCAGCATTCGATACCGCTATGCCATCGGCGCCGAGTGCCAGGGCCTTGGCGAAGTCGGCCTCCGTCCTCAACCCACCGGTGATGATCAGTGTGACCTGCCCGGAGACTCCCCGTTCGTCGAGATGGTGGCGTGCTCTGGCCAGGGCCGGAATGGTCGGCACCGAGATGTTGTCACGGAACAGGCGTGGCGCCGCCCCGGTTCCTCCACCGCGTCCGTCGAGGATGACATAGTCGACACCGATCTGGAGCGCCGCGTCGAGGTCGTCCTCAATGTGCTGAGCGGACAATTTGAACCCGACTGGAATGCCGCCGGTCTCCCCGCGCACCCGGTCCGCAAACCGGCGGTAGTCGTCGAGGCTGTTGAAATCGGGGAACGTGGAGGGGGAGATGGCGTCCTCTCCCTCCTCGAGGCCCCGGACCTCCGCTATCCGGCCGGTCACTTTCGAACCAGGCAGATGGCCACCCGTCCCGGTCTTGGCTCCCTGACCGCCTTTGAAGTGGAATGCCTGCACATCGGCGAGTTTGTCCCACGAGAATCCGAATTTGGCCGACGCCAACTCGTAGAAGTAGCGGGAGTTGGCTTGCTGCTCTTCCGGCAACATGCCGCCTTCGCCCGATGCAATGCCGGTTCCGGCCAACTCGGCTCCTTTGGCGAGTGCCAGCTTGGCCTCCAGCGACAGCGCTCCGAAGCTCATGTCCGAAACCAGAATCGGGATATCGAGGTGCAGCGGCTTGGCGGCGTTCGGGCCAACGACCAGTCCGGTCTTCACGGGCACCTCATCGAGTTGAGGAAGCCGGGCCAGTTGGGCAGTCACGAACTGGAGGTCATCCCACGAGGGAAGGTGCGAGTGCGGCACGCCCATGGCTGTCATCGAGCCATGATGTCCGACACGATTGAGACCGTTGGCTGCCAGCTCATGGATGTGTCTCACGTGCGGTTCTAGGGCCGTGCCATGGTGATCCTGAAAGGCGCCCTGGTATGCCGAACGGTCGTACGGCTGAGGGTTTTCGATTTCCCATGTGGCGATCTCGTCGGCGTCCACCCAGACGCCACCGGCGTCGATCCATGCTTCGAACCTGTGAAGGACTTCGGACGAGTCGTAGGAGGAGACTCCGGTGTCGAATCGGTAGTCCCAATGGTGCACGCCACAAACGAGGTCGTCGCCGCGTATTGAGCCGTCGGCCAGCAGCGCGCCGCGATGCAGGCAACGGCCGTAGAGAACCGAGACCTCGTCGTCGTGGCGGATGATTACGAGGTCTACGTTGCCGACCAGGGCGTGGGCAGGTTCGCGGTCGCGCAGGTCACCCCACTCGCTGATCCTCGCCTTGCGCACCGCGATTGCCTCTCTGGTCGACTCGTGACGAGGCTAGTGGGGCTCCTGGGCCTTTCGCCCCCAGTGCTGCCGGTTCTTGCGTCTCTCAGCACCGTATACCGATGATGAGTAACGCAAGAACCGGAAATCTCAGTACGCCACCAGGTCCTTGGCGTGTTCGATGATGCCCTCAACGTTGGGTCGAATCTTCTCTTCGAGCACTCCGGCGAACGGGAAGGTCGGCACATCGGGCGTGGCGTATCTGCGTACGGGAGCATCGAGATGCGTGAATGCTGTGTCTGCGATCTGCGCGGCAATCTCAGCCCCGAAACCCATGAACTCGTTGTCTTCATGGATAATGAGAACCCGATTCGTCTTGCGAACCGAGGCTTCGATCGTCGGCCAATCAAGCGGCTTCAGCGACCGAAGGTCGATGACCTCGGCGTCGACGCCCTCCTCTTCCAGCAAAGCGGCGGCTTCAAGTGTGAAGAAGGCCATGGCGCCGTAGGCGATCAGTGTGATCTCGCTACCCGCCCTCCTTATGGCGGCCCGGCCGAGAGGAACTCGATACTCGTCGTTTGGATAGGGACCCCGGCCGAGTCTGTAGAGCTTCTTCGGCTCGAGGAACAGCACAGGATCGGGATCCTCAGCAGCCTCCCACAGCAAACCCTTCACATCGGCCGGCGTCGAAGGCACCACCACCTTCAAGCCCGGTATGTGGGTATAGAAGGCCTCTACAGATTGCGAGTGATAGAGGCCACCGTTGATGCCGCCGCCGTACGGCGTGCGGATGACCATGTTGACGTTCCATCGTCCGTCGGTCCGGTAGTGAACTCTGGCCGCTTCAGAGACGATCTGATCAAACGCCGGGTGGATGTAGTCGGCGAACTGGATTTCAGCCAGGGCCATCTTGCCTGCTGCCGTCAACCCGATTCCGGCACCGATGATCAACGCCTCGGCGAGCGGTGAGTTGAAGGAGCGGTCCGGCCCGAAAGCGTCGGTCAGACCCTGAGTCGCCTTGAAGACCCCGCCTTTCGGGTCGGCAACGTCCTCACCAAAAACCACCGCCTCAGGATGGGCGCTCATGATCTCATGCAGCGTCATGTTGACCGCCTGAATCATGTTCACTTCTTCGCCGATCGGTTCGGGCTCGGGTTCGGTGACGGCCACCGACGGAACAATCGGTCGGGCATAGACCTTGCCGGTAGCGTCCTCGCTGAACGGCTCAGCTTCGGCCCGTTCGACTGCGTCGGCAACCCGGGCTCGCAGCTCCTGCTGCATTTCTTCTTCGCCTGCTTCGGGCAGCAAGCGCGCCTCGATCAAGTATTGCTTCATCAGAATCAGTGGATCCCGGCGGCGCCACTGCTCCACTTCTTCCCGACTCCGGTAGAGCTTGTCATCGTCATCCGAGGTGTGGGCGTAGTAACGGTAGGTGCGCGCCTCGATGAGGCTCGGCCCCTCCCCAGCCCGTGCTCGCTCCGCAGCGTCCTTGGTGGCCGAGTACACGGCAAGAGCGTCGTTGCCGTCGATCAGGGCACCGTGGAACCCGTAGCCGAGCGCCCGGTCGGCGATGATGCCCCCCACCTCCTCGACCTCCGGAACCGAAATGGCGTACTGGTTGTTCTCGATGACGACGATCAGCGGTAGACGGCGAGCTCCTGCGAAGTTCATCATCTCGTGCCAGTCGCCCTCTGATGTTGACCCTTCGCCGCCGTAGACGGCAACGACCGCGCCCGTTTCATCCATCATCTGGGCATAAGCGATGCCGGCCGCGTGCGGATACTGCGTGGCGATAGCCGACGAATGGCTGAATACGTTTCTGGTCGGATCGGACCAGTGCCCCGGCATCTGCCTTCCGCCGCTGGTCACGTCCGCTGCCCGGCTGAAGACGGTCAAGAAGTAGTCGTAAGGAGTGAACCCCCAGGTGAGGGCCACGCCGATGTCCCGGTAGTAGGGGAGGGCCCAGTCGAGCGTTGGATTGAGAGCGAACGCCGATCCCACCTGAGCCGCCTCATGTCCTGAGGAAGAAACGACGAATGGAGCGCGACCCTGCCGGTTCAATGCCCACGTCCGATCATCGACGATCCTCGTCAGCAGCATCTTCCGGTACAGATCGAGCACTTGTTCGTCGCTCAATCCGAGTTCCACGTGGCTGTCCGTGATCTCCCCTACTTCCAGATCCACTGATGTCTCCTAGTTGCGGTCGTCGCCGTGGCGCCGGAATCGGCGCAGATCCCCGATCGTCTTCATCCTGTGTTCTGCCACTTTCACAGCGGCAACATGCGGGTTCGTGCCGTCATCCCTGGCCTTCTCGAGGATCCGGGTGGTGGCGTCGTGGATGCTGTCTACGTGGTGCATCGCACGCGCTTTCTCGTAGCCTCGCATCTCCTCGAAGACGTTGATCAAACCACCGGCGTTCACAACGAAATCGGGCGCATAGAGAATGTCACGCTTGGCGAGACGGTCGCCGTCCTCGTCGGTGGCCAGTTGGTTGTTAGCTGCTCCGGCGATGACCTGGGTCGACAGCTTGGGGATCGTTTCTTCACTGAATGACGCACCCAACGCGCACGGGGAGAGGATGTCACAGTCGACGAACAGGATCTCCTCAGGATCAACGGCTTTAACGGCAAAGTCTTCGGTCACCTTGTCGATCGCCGGTCCGTAGGTATCGGCAACTATCACCTCACATCCGGCATTCACGAGATACTCGACGTAGTAGTAGCCGACCTTGCCAACGCCCTGAACCGCCACTCTCTTGCCGGTGAGATCAGCAGTGTTCCAGAAGAACTCTGAGATGGCGCTCAGGCCGGAGAACAATCCACGGGCGGTGGCGGGTGATGGATCGCCCGAACCGCCTTCCGGCACCGGGATGCCAACGGCCCACATCGTCTCGCGCCGGATCAACTCCATGTCCTTGGCGGTGGTGCCAACGTCTTCGGCGGTGATGTAGCGGCCGCGCAGCGAATCGACGATCCGGCCGTAGGCGCGAAACAGCCGCTCCGATTTGTCGGTGAACGAGTCACCGATGATCACGGCCTTTCCCCCGCCGAGATCGAGCCCGGCGGCGGCTGCCTTGTAACTCATTCCTTCGGAGAGTCTCAAGACATCAGTCAGCGCGTCCTGCTCGCTCTCGTAGGGATAAAAGCGAAGCCCGCCTAGGGCGGGCCCGAGAGCAGTGGAGTGAATTGCGATAATCGTCTTGAGACCGGAACACTCGTCGTAGCCGTAAAGAACCTGTTCATGACCTGTTCGTTCGGCTAGGTCGAATACGCCCATAGGCGCTCACCCTTCACTCGGTGGATTTCCTCTCACATTGTAACGGGAAGGGTGGTTTGGAGTCTTCGTGGCGTTGGTCAGATGTACTCCTACCATGTGGCCTAATGACCGCCACCGCACATCTTCGCGTCTATCTCCCTGAGGAGACTGTTCTCAGTGAGGGTCTTCTCTTGCCTGAAGTCAACTCAGAGTCAACCGAGTCGTTGCGCGCCGCTTCCGGCGTTGGGCTGGTTCGTGGTTCGATGCGTGACGATGTCTTGATCGCCGAGTTGAACGGCGAGCGGTATGGATGCCCGCGTCGCCCCTTGTTGAGGGCGATGGAAGGGCTCCTCGCCTTTCGGACTGCCTATGCCGGCATCGGCGGTGAGCTGCTGGTTCCCGACCGCTTTGCGCAGAAGGCTGCCGCCCATCTCGAGGCGATCTATGAACAGCCTCTGGCCCGGTCGTTCACTCTGACGTCGGCCTGGCACGTCCCCATCCGCTGGTTCTCCGCCTTCGACTCAACTGAACGAGAGGTCATAGAGGTAGACGGTCGCAAGTCGATTCGGTACCGGACTCTGCAACATGAGGCCGCCGATCGGCTCGAAGAGGCCCTTGGCGTATTGCGTGATGTCGGCATTGATGGTGGCGTTGTGGCCGAGGTTGAAGAGCTGGCCGAGTGGATTGCCGGTCATCCGGAAGACTCCCTGGTTGAGCTCGACTACGGATCGGTCGCGCAGTTATTCGATGAGGCCGACCTTCTACTCGATGAATCTTCGGCGGAAGTATGGGAGTCGATTACGGCGCTCGCATCGAACGATTGGGAGACGGCAACCACCCACTACGTCGCCGTCGCGATGCGCTGGGCCGGCCCAATGGCGGTGGCGTTCAGCTCTTGAGTTTCCGCGCAGTGCTATGAAGACGCGCGGATAGGTGCCTCAGCCCCCTCTGGGTTCGCTGCGCTCACCCATCTCCCCCGCGCGGCGGGGGAGAACGTATAGGGGTGACGGCAGTACTGCTTTTTACGTCCTCTCCCACGGAGTGGGGGAGGTGGCTGAGGAGTGAAGCGACGAGGTCGGAGGGGGCAGCGACCACCTATCCGCGCGTCTTCATAGCACTGCTGAGAAACCTCCTACCCCACGGTTCGGCGATATACGCGCACCGATAGCGGGACAAACACGACCAGGATCGCGATCGACCAGAGCAGCGACATCAGCACCTGGCCGCCCACGGACGACGCATCGGCCAGCGCCTGTGCCGGGTTGATTCCGGGGCCGAAATCCGCCAGCGCCTCCTGGCCTAGCATTAGGCCGCGCAAAGCGTTGGTGGTCACCGTGATCGGTTGCACTTCGGCGAACGTTCGCAGCCAGTCGGGCATGGTCTGGGTGGGCACGAACACCGAACTTGCAAACACGAGCGGGAACACCGGCAGAAAGACCGCCGACTGCGCAGCTTCCGGGTTCTTCACCGCCAGGCCGATGGAAGCCATGATCCACGACAGGGCGTAGGCGAATGTCATGGCCACCAGCAGTCCGGCGATGAAACCGAGGAAGCTGGTCTGATAGCGGAACCCCATTACAAACCCCCTGATGACCATGAGGCTGATAACGAACCCATTGCGGATCAGGTCCGAAAGGGTCCGACCGGCCAGCACCGCCGAGCGGGCCATAGGCAGCGAACGGAACCGATCGATCACGCCCTTGGACAGGTCTTCGGTAAGTCCGAGCGCCGTTTGGCCGGCCCCGAAAGCCGCCACCTGGATCAGCAACCCCGGCAGAAGCCAGTTGATGTACTTGCCCTGGGCGATCGCCGGGATCGCCTGCCCGATCGCACCACCGAAAACGTAGTTGAACAGCAGCAGGAACATGATCGGCTGGACCGTCGCGAAGATGAGCAACTGCGGCAGCCGGATGTTGCGCAACAGGTTTCGCTTGGTGATGACGGCGATGTCTTTGGCAGCGTGGAGAGGCGTGATGCGTGCCCGCTCGGAGGGTGGTGTTTGGGTGATCATCAGTTGCTCCTCCCCCGCGGCCCTCGCCGCTTCGGTGTCGTCACCTTCTCGGACTCGGCTTCAGCTTCTTCAGCGCCACGCCCGGTGAGAGTGAGGAACACGTCGTCGAGGGTCGGCTTGTGCAGAGCAACGTCCTGCACCGCGATGCCACGTTCGTCGAGTCGGCGCACGACGTTGAGAAGGGTTTGTGAACCATCGGGAGCCGGCAGCCGGAGGCTCGAGTGGTACTGATCGAAAGTCGGCACCTCGGTAGAAACTGCAGCGAGCGCCTCGATTGCGTCGTTCCTGACATCGTCGGCAACGTGCAACTCAATCACCGAACCCCCCATCTGATCCTTCAGTTCATTGCCGGTTCCCTGGGCGATGAGCTTGCCGTTGTCGATAACGCCGATGCGGTCGGCGAGTTGGTCGGCTTCATCGAGATACTGGGTGGTCAGCAATACGGTGGTGCCGCCGGTGACCAGATCTTTGATGATGTCCCAGAGATCAATGCGGCTCTGCGGGTCGATTCCCGTCGTCGGTTCGTCGAGGAATAGAACTCTGGGTCGGCCGACCAATGAGGCCGCCAGGTCGAGGCGGCGCCGCATGCCACCCGAGTAGGTGCGGACCGGTCGATCGGCGGCATCGGAGAGGTGAATGCGGCGGAGGATGTCATCGGCGCGCTGCTTGGCGTCAGAACTAGACAGGTTGTAGAGACGTCCGACCATCTCGACGTTTTCACGCCCCGTGAGGTAATCGTCAACCGCCGCGAACTGGCCGGCCAGTCCGATGAGGGTTCGAGCAGACGTGGGATCGGCCGCCACGTCAACACCGCCCACCTCGGCATATCCGGAGTCGGCGCGCAGCAAGGTGGTGAGCACGCGGATCAAAGTGGTCTTCCCTGCACCGTTCGGCCCGAGCAGGCCGTAGACAATTCCAGCTTCGAACTCGAGACTCACTCCGTCGAGCGCCACAACGTTCGCCTTTGGAAACGTCTTAACGATGTTCTCGACACGGACAATTGGATTACTCACGCGACTACCCCTTCGAATACATGCGGTCGGAAGAGGCTAGGGGATCAGAAGGACTAGTGGGACACGACCGGGCGGCCCCCCTCGGCCCCGACCCTCCGGATCGGGCCCACTCCCCCCAAAGGTCGCTCCGCTCCCTGGAGGGAGAGACCAATCATCTCCTCCCCTCGCGACGCCGAAGGCGTCGTGTTGGGTCAACATAGAAAGACCTGTCAGATCACACTGCAAAGACGAGGCCAGGTCTTTCTATGTTGAGGGGAGGTGACCTCGCCGGCAGGCAAGGGCGGAGGGGGTGCCCAAGCCAACTACGATGCCGACGAATGACCCACCCGCCGCTCCCCACCTCAATCCGGGTACTGCCCGGCACCGACGTCGAGGGCGAATGGGACCGCTTCGCCCCGTTCGAAGCGATGCATCACCTCCACGAGATCTG
The DNA here is from genome assembly GCA_030598025.1 of Acidimicrobiia bacterium. Lineage (GTDB taxonomy): Bacteria > Actinomycetota > Acidimicrobiia > Spongiisociales > JAHEDJ01 > JAHEDJ01. Next base: position 8,148 of record JAUVQS010000060.1, read on the forward strand.
CAACCCGATGACGCATGACTCCCTCGATGAGCTTCTGGTCTACCTGGCCCCGGCCGATGGTGAAAGGATGATCGACATCGCTTGCGGTCACGGCGAGTTGCTCATCCGCGCGGCCGAGAATCCTCAGATAGACGGAGTCGGCCTCGATCTCTCACCCTGGGTTCTGGTCCGGGCGGCCGCAAGAGCGGAAAGCCGCAATCTGTCGGGGACGGTCGATTGGTGGCTGGGAGAAGGCGCCGCACTCGACAGGGATCAGAGTTGGGAGGTGGCCACCTGCCTCGGGGCATCGTGGATCTGGCATGGATTTATGGGAACGCTCAGAGCATTGGCCGTGCGGACCCGACCGGGCGGTCGACTCGCCATTGGTGACCTGCGCACGAAGA
>JAUVQS010000073.1 GCA_030598025.1 Acidimicrobiia bacterium
GGAAGGAGACTGTGACCGCCTGCCAGAGGACGGGCGCCCTCCGAGCCGAGGAGACCAAACGCCTCTTCGAGCGTGGCCGCCCGCTGATAGTCGAATGGTGCAGTCTGCATCAGTGACCTCCCTCCGCATCTCTTATCGCCCGCCAGACCCGCTCTGGAGTCATCGGCATGTCGACCTTCTTCACTCCCAGAGGCAGAAGCGCGTCGATGACAGCGTTGTAGACGGTCGGGGTTGAGCCGATGGTTCCCGTCTCTCCGACTCCTTTGACCCCGAGGGGGTTGACCGGCGTCGGAGTCTCGGTCTTGCCGAGTTCGAAGGGCGGGAAGAAATCGGCCTTGGGAATGGCGTAGTCCATCAGCGAACCGGTAACGAGATTGCCGTCCTCGTCGTATGCGGCTCCCTCCCACAGGGCCTGCGCAACCCCCTGGACGATGCCTCCATGGATTTGTCCCTCGACGATCATCGGGTTGATGATCGGGCCGCAGTCATCCACCGCCGCATACCGCTGCAGTTCGATCTCCCCCGTTTCGGGATCGACCTCCACAACTGCGATGTGTGTCCCGAACGGATAGACAAAGTTCGACGGGTTGAAGAACGCCGAGGCCTCGAGGCCCGGTTCTACTCCTTCCGGCATGTCCCACGCCGTGTTGGCAGCCAGCGCGATGTCCTGAATGGTCATCGACTGATCTCTCGAACCCTTCACCGAGAACTTGCCGTCGGCGAACTCAATATCTTCCGTGGATGCTTCGAGGAGATGGGCGGCGATCTTCACACCCTTGTCTTTGATCTTGGTGATCGCACCCATGATCGCTCCGCTGGCCACCGGCGTAGTCCGGCTGCCGTATGTTCCCCAACCCATCGGGGTCCGGTCGGTGTCTCCGTACACGATCACGACGTCACCGACGGGCAAGCCGAGTTGATCGGCCACAATCTGGGCGAAGGTGGTCTCCTCCCCCTGACCGTGCGGGTTGACACCGACCATCACGTTGACTTTGCCCGACGGGTGGAAGCGGACGATGGCGCTTTCCCACAATCCACCGCCGAAGCCGACGGCGCCGGCTACCTCCGATGGGCCGAGCCCACAGATCTCGGTGTAGGTGACGACCCCGATCCCGATGTATCTGCCCTGCTCACGGAGTTGGGCTTGCTGCTGCTTTCGCAGCGCCGGGTAGTCGATCATCTCCAGCGCCTGGTCGAGCGCCGGTTCGTAGTTGCCACTGTCGTACACCAGTCCGGTGATCACCTCGTGCCCCTCCGTGAATGGCGGAATGAGGTTCTTGCGGCGTATCTCGGCCGGATCCATCCCGATCTCGTGAGCAACCAGATCCATCATCCGCTCGACCATCAGCGTGGCCTCGGGACGTCCGGCACCGCGGTAGGCATCGACGGGGGTCGTATTGGTGAACACCCCGTAGACGTCCTCATGGACGGCCGGGAGCGTGTAGGCGCCGGACAACATGAGCCCGTGCAGAATGGTGGGCACACCGGTCGACGCCGTCGACAGGTAGGCGCCCAGGTTCGCCCACACTTTGGCTCTGAGGCCCAGGATCTTCCCTTCGGAGGTGGCTGCCATTTCCACCTCCTGGCGGTGATCCCGTCCATGGCTCGTCGCCTGGAAGTTCTCGGTGCGACTCTCGTTCCACTTGACCGGCAAGCCGGTCTGCTGGGAGGCGAAGATCACCATCGAATCTTCCGGATAGTGCGGGAGCTTGGAACCGAATCCACCCCCGACGTCGGGAGCAATCACCCGAATCTTGTGTTCAGGAATGCCGGTGTCGAGCGACAGCAGGAAGCGGACGATGTGCGGGTTCTGACTGGTGACCCACAGGGTCAACTCCTCCATCGCCACGTCCCAGCGGGCCAGGGCAGCCCGGGTTTCCATCGCCGTGGGGATCAGACGCTGGTTGATGATCGTGTCGGTGACCACCACGTCCGCTGCGGCGAATGCGGCATCGATATCGCCTCCGGCGACGATCCAGTGGAAGCACACGTTGTTCTCAACGTCGTCGTGTAGTTGTGGTTCTCCATCCATGGTGGCGGCATGCCCGTCGATGACGGCGTCGAGCACGTCGTAGTCGACGTCTACTGCATAGGCAGCGTCCCGGGCTTGCGTTTCTGTCTTAGCCACAACCATTGCCACTGCATCGCCGACATAGCGGACCGTGTCGACGGCTATCGGTGGGTGATCGGGTGTCTTGGTGTCCGAGTCGGGCACGACCCACGCACACGGGATCCCTCCGAAGCCGGCGTCTCGCATCTGTTGACCCGTGTACACGCCGATCACGCCGGGCATTCCCGCCGCTTCAGTACTGTCGATGGACGTGATACGGGCATGGGCGAACGGTGATCTGACGACCGCCATGTGCACCATGCCTGGTTGAGTCAGATTGTTGGTCTAGCGGCCCTTGCCGGTGATGAGACGGGCATCCTCGACTCGCTTCAGTGAGGCGCCGAATGGTCGGTCCGTCATGACTGCCTCCTCGCCGCCAGTTCCTCGGCTTCTTGCAGCGTCCGGTGGTGCGCCATTGCCTCGTCCCCTTCGAGTGGGGCGTGGGATTCCACCTCGCCGGCGTAGTGTCGGATTGAGCGAACGATGTTCTCGTAGCCTGTGCAGCGGCACAGGTTGCCTTCGAGTCGCTCGCGGATCCCACGATCGGACAGATCTCCGCCGTCCTCGACGAGCTTGACGGCTGCCATGATCATGCCCGAGGTGCAGAACCCACACTGAAGGCCGTGCTTCTCGCGGAACGCCTCTTGCATCGGGTGGAGTTGGCCGTTGCCGGACAACCCTTCGATGGTGGTGACGGTCGAGTCATCGGCCTGCACGGCCAGGATGGTGCACGATTTGACGGGTCGGCCGTCGAGGTGAACCGTACACGCCCCGCACTGGCTGGTATCACAGCCGATGTTGGTGCCGGTCAGTTCCAGATTGTCGCGGAGATAATCGACGAGCAGTGTGCGCGGCTCGACATCGGCTTGGCTGGTTGTTCCGTTGACGGTGATTGTGACTCTCAAAACGGGTCCCTCCTGGTGTCGAACGATGAATCCGGGGCAGGGTCACGGAGGGGCGCGAGTCGAACCGCCGATGGTCCCCGATCGAAGCGACGAGCCACCGAAGAGGCGGTTGCGAGTACAGGACGCACCTGAATGCGGTTCCACGCGACACCTTGACAGGTTGACTGACTTTGACCTTACACAGGCACCCGGCCCAATTGACCTGTAGATTGCGATCAATGTTGAGACCGACGGGAAGATCGAATTCCCGCGGAGGGATTCGCCTGTGAGCGAACTGTCGCAGATTCTGTCGACGATCAGAGAGACCCCGGATGATTCCTGGGCCCTGGCGACGGTCGTCGGCGTCTCCGGTTCGACCTACCGCCTTCCCGGAGCAAAACAGCTCCTGCGCGCCGATGGAACGTCGGTCGGGACGGTCAGCGGTGGATGCCTGGACGCCGATCTGGTGCGGATCGTCGGCGAGGTGATCGAGTCGCAGAGCGCCCGCTTCGTTTCCTACGATCTCAGCGCCGACGATGATGATGTTTGGGGGTTCGGGCTGGGCTGCAACGGCGTGACCGAGGTACTGGTTGAACCGGCTGCGACGGCGGCTCCCTTCATTATCGAACTAGCTGCCGCGGGCGATAAGGCCCGCGGGCTGGCTGCGGTCACCGTGGTCTCCGGCCCAACCATCGGCGCCCGTCTGCTTGTCCGTGAAGGCGGAGAGAACTCGGGCGGCCTGAGCGCGGATCTCGAGGGAGCCGCGGTCGAGGCGGCGCTGGCTGCCTTGCACGTCGGTCGTCACGTCAATGTGGCGCTGACTGATGAAGTGCATGCATTCGTTGAAGTACAGGTGCCGGCCCCGGGATTACTGATCTGCGGGGCCGGTCACGACGCGATTCCGCTGGCCCGCTACGGTGCCGACCTGGGCTGGCGCGTCACCGTGCTCGATGATCGTCGCGCCTACCTCACTCACGACCGATTCCCGCAGGCGGCCGCGTTGCAGGTCGGCCGACCCGAGGATCTCCATGATCTCGTGACATTGGACGGGCGCAGCGACGCAGTCGTCATGACCCACAACTACCAGCGCGATGTCGAGTACCTGAGACGGCTGATCAACTCGCCGGCCCGCTACATCGGGATGCTTGGGCCCCGGGCGCGCACGGACCGGATCATCGAGGAACTCAAACGTGACGGGGTGCAGATTCCGGCCAAGGCTCTGCGCAGGCTCTATGCCCCGGCCGGACTCGACCTCGGCGCGGAGGGCCCCGATCAGATTGCCTGGGCGATCGTGGCGGAGATCCAGGCAGTGACGCGCGGAAGGAGAGGCGGCCCGCTGCGCGATCGAAAGGGCGGAATCCATCAAGGTCTGGTCGAAGGGAGGAACGAATGAAGTTCGCTGAGGAGTTCGAGGTCGGCCGACCCGTCGAGGCCGTCTGGCGGTTGTTCGAGGATGTGCCTTCGGTTGCCCAATGCATGCCGGGAGCCGAGGTGACGGAAGACAAGGGTGGAGGGGTGTACGCGGGCCGGGTGGCGGTCAAACTGGGACCACTCAACCCGACGTTCGAAGGCGATGCTACCGCCGTCTACGACGCGGAGGCGCGGGGGATCCGGATAGACGGCTCCGGTGTTGATCGCCAGGGTGGCAGTCGCGGGCGGGTCAACGTGAGCGTCGAACTGCGAGACGCCGGGGACGCCACCGTCGTGGCGGTAGACGCCAACATCACGCTCTCCGGAGCGGCTGCGCGGTTCGGGCGGACCGGACTGATGGAGGAGATGGCGCACCGTCTGATCCGCGAGTTCGTGGGTTGTCTGGAGGCGAAGCTGGAGGCCACCACAGAGATTGAAGCCGCCGCGGTACAGGCTGAGGAACTCCGGGGGTTCTCCCTGCTCCTGGCGAGCGTCGGCAGTTGGTTTGCACGGTTGCTCCGTCGGATGTTCCGTCGGGGGTAGACCCTCTCGATCCTCAGGTTCGATCCGCCCAGCGAATCCCATGGAATCCTCTTGACAGATCCAGCATTCCGGCATATTGTCTGCAGTACAGACAGGTCTGCATAACCGACATCCAGGAACGGAACAGCCGATGACACTGATGAAGACCAGCACGATGGAACAGAAGATGTGGTCGCGCGTCTTCGACGACGGCCTCTGGGACCTCTACCTGTGGGCCGTGTTTTTCAATGTCGCGATCTACATGCTGGGTGGTGAACTCGATTGGTCGGTGGCCCAGACGGTTATCCCATTCTTCGTGGTCCTGCTTGGTGCCCATCAACTGCTCATGGCCGCCAAACGTCGCATAACGGCGCCCCGGATCGGCTATTTCAAACCGCACAAGAAGCGAAGGACCGAGATCGGGGCTGTTGGGGCGATCTCGGTGGTGGTCAGCATCCTCATGCTCGCCACCACGATCCTGGCGGTCACCGGGACATTCAGCGGCGACATCTCCCTCACCCTGGTGCTATTCGGAGTGCTCGCACTCAAGATGGTCGTTCTCTTCAGCCTCGCTGCCCACTTTCTCGGAGTTACCCGCTTCTATGTCTACGCGGCGTTGGGAGCAGCAGGAATGGTGGGAGGCGAAATCGCAGTTGCGACGGCCGACGTCGCACGGGGATGGGATGTGATTGCCATGTTCGGTGCACCGGCGATTGTGATGCTCCCGACCGGACTCGTCCTGCTATCCCGATTCCTCAAGGCCTACCCGAAGGCCGAAGATGCCGGTCCGGAGACCGAAGATGCCGCGTAGGTCAACCGCGCCGGCCGCGCCCGACTCGTTCGAAGAGATCGATCGGGCGGTGCACGAACCGGCCAGAATCTGGCTAATGGCGAACCTGATGGTGCTCGACGAGGCGGATTTCACCTACCTGCAGAACGAGACCGGGATGACCAGGGGCAACCTCGGTAGCCACATGGCCAAACTCCAAACGGCCGGCTACGTGACCGTCGAGAAGACCTACCGCGAGCAAACGCCCCGAACCGTGTTTGCCCTCACAGACACCGGACGTTCGGCAGTCATCCGCTGGCGCGATCAGATGGCCGGGATCGTCGCCATGCTCTCCGGCAGCTGAGGTCCTTCTAGCACTGAAACGCGCCGACGCAGTTCGGGGAACGGACCTTCATATGGGGGAGATCCCCGATGTTTCCGCCGGCCACCATTCCGTATGCTGAGCAGGAAGCTTGAGGAAAGCGGTAATGGAACCGACCTGTCCGGTGTGTTCGACAATCAATGGCATAGGCCAAACGCACTGCTCGCAATGCGGAACCGCTCTCACCCCGATCGCGTTCGACCTGCCTCCACCGCGCCACGAGAAGGTCTCCACCGGCCGCAAGGTCGCAGGTGCTCTGTTGGGAGCACTCGCAGCCGGCTTGTTTGGGAGCGGGTTCCCCATGCCGGCTGTGGTGATCCTGGGCGGGGTGGTCGGGTTCTTGATCGTGGATCGCCGCCGGGACGAAGACCAAGGAAGCGACCCCACTGCGTCCTTCTTGAATCGAGCTTCTTCTCGGGGTGTGATCGACGGGGAAACGGCACAACGTCTTCTCATCCATCGAGCCTGGGAATCAAGGGATTGGGCGCCGCCTCCCCGCCGAGAGGGCGTCATGCCGCCGCTCCCGGAAACCGCACAGGCCCCGGCTCACCAACCACCACCCGTATTGCCTCCGGCACCCACGCCGCAAGCGGTGCCGCCATTGCCCGAGCAACCTGCGATCCCTCCGTCTCCCCTTCCCCCGACCGGCGCGGTCCCGCGAGCTTCGCGACCGAAACCGGATTGGATGGCGGGACTCGACCGCGTCTGGGGGGCGGTCCGCTCGGATCTCGCCGTGCATGGACTCGCCTATCTCGGTGTGTTGTTCGTCTTCGTTGGCGTCGTCGGATTCGTGATCTTCGCCTTCAGTGGAGTCGGTTCGGCATTGCGGCCGATTGCCGAGTTCACGATCCCGGTGGCTTTGTTCGGATCTGCTGCCTTCCTTCGCAAAGCTCGTACGCCGTTTGTGGCGCGCACTCTCGAGCTGCTGGGTGGGCTGCTCACCCCGGTGGTGTTGTTCGCCGCCTTCTCCGACGGCGCACCGATTCCACCCGATCCGAGCGACGCAGCCCTGGTCGTCACCCTCACCGTCGTATCGCTGCTCCTTGCCGCGGCCTACGCCTCATATTCGATCCGTACCCCGGATACCTCCCTCCGCTTCCTGGTCGCGCCCATGTTGTGGACGGCCGCCGGGGTCGTTGGCCTTGCGTTCGAGAGAGGTCTCTCCGCCGCCCTGTTCGCGTTAGTAGCGCTAGCGGTGCTGACTACCACGTTGATCGCCGCACGCTTCGAGGGCCATCCAATAGGACGGGCTTCGACCGCAGTGGCCGCCGCCGGCATCGGTGCTGCCTTCGGTCTGACCCTTCTTTTCGCTGCTACCTCCGACTGGCCGCCGATTCCGATGCTGATCACC
>JAUVQS010000036.1 GCA_030598025.1 Acidimicrobiia bacterium
CGACTGCGGCCGTATGCCGGAGGGAGACCGTGGTGTCTAACCCTCCGGCAGCGGAATCCTGGGCAGTTGCCCCGACGCAGTAGTCGAGAGCGAGGCCGATCACGACGGTCGACGTGACGGCTCGCTCCTGGAGGAAACCCGCCATCGGTGTAGGAGAAGTGCTCCCGGAAACAGGGTCGCGCATTGTGAATCCCGAATACCCGTCCTCCCCGTTGGTTCCCTTCCGAACGGTGGGACCGGCCACGACGAGACGAGGATGAAACTCGGCACCCCACGAACCCGCAACGCAGTGAACCGGCCAGATACCGCCGTCCTTCTCGAAATGCGGGGTATCCGGCGGGTGCCAGTCCTGGGTGTAGACCACAAAGGCCCCTGCGGACGCTGCCCGGATGATCTCGAGGTTGATCGGCCCGACGATCGTGTCACCCTCCGACACGAACAAGCTTCCGTCGGGGTCGGCGAAGTCATTCTGCATGTCGACCACGATCAAGGCTGTGTCGGCGTCATAGGTGAGCATGATTCGAGCATACGGCAACGAGTACAGTGCGCAACGTGTTGACCACCGGGATTCTCTTCACCGATCACTACCAGTTGACGATGGCGCAGTTGTACTTCCGCGCCGGATTGGGTGATCGACCGGCTCGATTCGAGCACACTTTTCGGGCCTATCCGGATTACGGCACACATCAGGCCGGCTACGCGATCGCAGCGGGCCTGGGGCCATTCGTCGACTGGATGGAAACTGCCCGGTTCGATGACGAAGCGGCCGACGCTCTCCGGTCGCTCCGATCCGGCGACGGAGGAGCGTTATTCGAAGACGACTTTCTTGATTGGATGCAACAGATCGGTGGCTTTGGCGATGTCTCCCTCTCGGCGGTCCCGGAGGGTAGGGTCGTGCATCGCAACACTCCGATCGCCGTCGTCGAGGCTCCGCTGGTCATGGCGCAACTTCTCGAGTCTTCGCTGCTCAATCATCTGAATTACGCAGCCCTGATCGCCACCAAGGCTTCCCGGGTCGTGGAGGCTGCGCATGGTGGATCGGTGCTCGAGTTCGGCCTTCGCAGAGCGCACGGTTTCGGCGGGAACGGTGCCTCGCGATCGGCGTTGATCGGTGGGGCAGAGTTCTCGTCGAATGTCGGCCTGTCGCACGAGCTTGGTATCCCCTCAAAGGGAACTCACGGCCACTCGATGGTGCAGGTGTTCATGGCGATCGCCGGGGGAGAGCTCGAAGCATTTCGAGCGTACGCCGACGCTTATCCAGATGATTGTCTGCTGCTCGTCGACACGATCAACACGCTGGAATCCGGCGTTCCCAACGCCATCCGGGTGTTTGAGGAGTTGAAAGGGAGAGGCCATCGACCGGTAGGAATTCGTCTCGATTCTGGCGACCTTGCGCATTTGGCCGTTCGTTCGGCGGCATTGCTTGACGCGGCCGGCTTTGCCGGCACTTCGATAGTCCTGTCGAGTCAGCTCGATGAGTTGACAATCTGGCAGATTCGGAATCAGGTGGCTGAGGAGGCCCCCCGATACGGCCTGGATGTCGATCAGATGCTGTCGCGACTCGTCTACGGCGTTGGTTCCCGGATGGTGACATCCGACGGAGATCCGAGTTTCGATGGTGTCTACAAGGCAGTAGCCGTCAGGGATGCCGCAGGCGCCTGGCAGCCGGCGATCAAGATCTCCGACTCTCCCGACAAGCTGGCATTGCCGGGGGTCAAGTCACTGTGGAGGGTCTACGACGAGCGTGGAATCGCCACGGCCGACGTCATCACTCTGGAGGGCGAAGACATGGAGCGGCGCCCCCTGGAGGTTCTCCATCCGACCCGGCCGGGAGTTGGAAGGTCGCTGGATGTGAGCCAGGTCTCCGCTGTTGAACCACTCCTCGAGCCGGTGGTTGAGAACGGTCGGCGTGTTGCCGATTTCGGAGGAATCGTTGAGGCGCGGAGCCGTCGCATTGCGGACCTCGACCGTCTGGATGCCGGCGTCCGCCGGCTGGTGAACCCGCACACCTATCACGTGTCGGTAACGAGGCCTCTGCTCGAACTCAAGCAATCCCTGATTGAGGCACATCGGGCCGGGTAACTATCGCCGGAGACTCGGCGCCTCACCCGGTGCTATTGGCGTGGTGCGCCAACAATGCGTCCACCTCCCGGACGGCACCGGGCCCACTCCGTCGCATCGTCACGTCGCCGTCATCGGAAACAACCAGGGCTGTTGGGACCGAGTGCACAACCAGGCCGCGCTCCCGGGCGTCGGTGTGGTCGAGCACTCGAACGGTGACATTGGGACCTCGCCGGCGAAGAGCGGAGAGAAGGCGGTCACACCATCGGCAGTCGGGTCCGATCACGACGACGATGCCCGTCGGAAGTGATGCGTTGTCGGTTCGTCCGGTGCGCCTCTGGACTGCGGACAGCGTCACGAGGCCGACGAAAAGCACCGCGGCCAGCAGAGCGATTCGAAGTGCTAGATCGATCATGAAACGGCCCGTTCGTAAATGAGGCACCCGACACAAATGCGTGCGCCGGCCGCCAGCGCGGCGAGGACAGTGACGGTGAGCGTCAGTGTCCACCCGAGTGCAGACAAGTCGAAGACGAAGGCGATGGTCGCAATCGAAAGGAATATCGAGCCGAGTAGCTGAGCAAACCGTGGGGGCGCTGCTGCCTCGAACTCAACCGGCCCGTTCGGTTGGAGCCGTGGACGCACTGCTCCAACGTACAACCTGGTGAGCGGCGCGAATCGCGGACCTCCGAAGAAGGAGATGATGAGCGTTGCCGCCGACAACGCCACCAACCACTCGATCTGGGCGATGAAGGCGGCCCCGGTTAGCGCCGCGATTGCAGCTTGATTGAAGCGGGGTATGTTGACGTCGACGGTTTGGACGGATGCGGTAGTCATGATGAAGGCTCCAGAACTGAGGATGTGACGCCAATGACCAGGTCTCTCGGGTGGGATGGCGTCGTCTACAGGGAGCGCAGCGATGTGTCGCTCAGGTGGGACACCCGAGAGCTAGAACACGCGCAAAACGTCAAGATCAACATCGTGACGGCGAGCGTAGCCTGGATCTCCGCATAGTGGTACTAACCGACGGGTTGGCTGGGTTCTCGAGAGAGCGCGATGTGACCGAGCAATTGTCGAGAGCGATGTCACTAGATCATTCTCTCCGTGAGAAATGAGCAGGGTTTCCCCTATACACGACCACTCTCCGTGGCTATGGTGAGAATTCGCAACCAAAGGGGCTGGTCTTGGCGGGCACGGTCGCGATCAAGCGTGAACGACATCGGAGGCGGCGTCTGCGGACGCTCGCCATCATCCTCGGCGTAATTGCCGTTTGGATGTATTCGCGGATTTTCGACGGCAATACGCCGTGGCCGCATATGCCGCAGCTCGGGCCCGACGCCATGTTCTGGCTGCCCGGGATAATCCTCATCTTGCTGCTCGGCCTCGTGCTGGTTGTTCCGATGTTGGGAAACTCACGATCACCCCATGTCACGTTCCGGCCCGAAGAAATCGACGTGTCATTCGCCGATGTCCATGGCGCGGACCGGTTGAAGGAGGAGGTGCGGCACACTCTCGACGTCCTCCTCGACTACCGGCGGTTCCGCGACGAGATGGGTGGAAGCCCACGACGCGGGGTCTTGTTCGAAGGCCCCCCCGGAACCGGCAAGACCTACATGGCGAAGGCCATGGCCGCGGAGGCGGAGGTTCCGTTCCTCTATGTGTCGGCCACGGCGTTCCAGAGCATGTGGTACGGAATGACGGCGCGCAAGATCCGGAAGTTCTTCAAAGATCTTCGCAAGGCCGCCCGGGCGGAAGGTGGAGCAATCGGCTTCATCGAAGAAATCGACGCGATCGGGCTCAGCCGGTCGGGTGTGAGCGCACCGGCGGGCGGTGCCGCCCGGTCGATGACACTCAATCGATCTGGAGTCAGTCAGGAGACCGGTGGAACCGTCAACGAACTACTGATTCAAATGCAGAGCTTCGACTCCCCGCCGTTCTCGTCCAAGGTGAAGGGCCTCTTCAAGGATGTTGTCAATCGCTACCTGGCTCCCGAGCGCCAACTCAAGAAGGACTCACCCGAGTACACGAACATTCTTCTGATTGCCGCCACGAACCGCGCCGCGGCTCTCGACCCCGCTCTGATGCGGCCGGGTCGATTCGATCGGGTGCTGCATTTCGACCTCCCGAGTCGCACCGCTCGGCTCGCCTTGATCGACTACTTCCTATCCGGCAAATCCCACGACCACGAAATGGGCGAGTTGGACGTACGCGAGGATCTCGCCGCGGCCACCCTCGGCTACACCCCTGCCTCGCTCGAGAGGTTGTTCGACGAGGCACTCTTGCTGGCGTTGAGGGACGATCGGTCGGCGCTCACCTGCGCCGACCTGTGGCAAGCGCGCATGGAGATCGAGATCGGGCTGCCCGAACCGCTCGACCTACCCGAGCATGAACGCCGGACTATCGCAACGCATGAAGCGGGTCATGCAACGGCTGCGTATCTGGTCGGGAAGGGACGAAAGCTCGAGGTGCTGTCGATTATCAAGCGCAAGGAAGCGTTGGGCTTCCTCGCTCATCGGCTTCGTGAAGAGCGCCACACCCAGCAGCGAAGTGAGATGCTGGCGTCCATTCAGATCGCGTTGGCCGGGATGGTTGCTGAGGAATTGTTCTTCGATGAATCCGGCAGCGGCCCGGCCGGTGATCTGGCTACCGCCACCAGCATCGCAGTGGAGATGGTCGGGTCGATGGGAATGGGCGGTTCACTCATCTCCTACCGGGCACTCGATGGCGGTCCGTTGGCAGGCAATCTTGCCGCCACCGTGCTGGCCGACGAGCACGGACGGAAGGCTGTTGATGGATTGCTTGCTTCTCAGAAGCAGGAAGCGACCACCCTTCTCGCCGGGAATCGCCACATCATCGAGGCATTGCGTGATCAACTGCTTCTCCGAAGCGAACTGGTAGATGAGGAGATCATCGACGTGATCGAAGGAGCGGTAGCCGTCGGCAGCGGAGCGATTCGCACCCTCATAGATCTGCGTGACGAGGATCTGATCATTCAGCGCCATCCCGGCGACTCCGGATTCCTCTAGACAGGACTCCGACAATCGCTGGAATGCGGGCGGCTGGTCGAGGTTGGAATCCATATGCGATCCCTCGCCTTCGTCGCTGCCGTTGTATTCATTGCGATCGGACTGTTGTTTGTCGCCGTCGGCGGTACCGACCGCGGGCCGGCGATAGACATCACTTCAATCGATCCGAATGCCGTGTTCGATCCGGTCCGGGCCGGCGACGAGTTGCCTCCCGGATTCCGGCAACTACTGCCCCGGGATGCAATCCAGCCCATCTATGTGCCGCAGTTCGTCCGGGCGACCGAAGCGTCTTGGGACGATGAGACGCTGGTCATCGGTGTTGAACTCGGCGGGGAGGCGAAGGCCTATCCCGTTTCATACTTGAACCGCAGGGAGATGGTTGTTGACCGTTTCGGCGACATACCGATCCTGGTCACCTGGTGACCGTTGTGCTCAACGGCGATGGTCCATCGCCGAGAAGTCGAAGGCTCTGAGATCGTCCTCGGCAACCAGGGGGCATTGTGGGGGAACGCAATGACGTGGTGGGATCACGAGACCGGCAGCGTTTGGAGTCAGCCAAAGGGCGAAGCGATTATCGGCCCCCTCAAAGGCACGAAGCTCGAACTGCTTCCGTCGAACCTCACACAATGGGGAGCCTGGAGAGAAGCGCACCCGGATACGATGGCGCTCGATGCTCCCGGTGATATCACGAGATTCAGCCTCGATCAGACCGTATTGGTTGTTGATTTCGGTACCGAGACAGTTGCCTACCCGGTTTCGCAGGTGCGGTCCGTCGGTGCTGTGAACGACCAGGTGGCAGGAGTCGAGGTGGTCGTGGTGTTCGATCCGTCTGATGACCAGAGGTGGGCCGTCTTCTCGCGACGCCTCGACGACCGTATCGTCGAGCTTGTCGTCGAAGAGGGCCGCCTCGTTGATGTTGGTACGAGGTCCGTGTGGGACCCGGTGCGGGGTATCGCACAATCGGGCCCGCTCGAAGGGCAGATCCTGGATCAGCTGCCGGGCTTCACATCATTCCCGGATGATTTCTTCACTTTCTGGCCCGACGGAAGGGTGTGGGAACCAGCGGGTTGATGATGGGCTACGTAGACTCTCCGCATGTTCAATTTCGTTGGTGGGTATGTCATGGGAGCGCGACAGGCCGGCAAAGTCGCCGGGATGTCCGCTTCGGCAGGAACGTTTGCAGCCGCTGCACAGAACTTCAAGGTTGACGATGTCAATGATCGACTCGACCGACTCGTCATCGTGGTTGAGGCGATGTGGTCGCTGCTCGAGGAGTCCGGATACACCAAGGAGCAATTGGACGAGCGAATCGCCGCCATGGACGCAGCCGACGGCGCCGCGGACGGCCGAGTCCAACGTCAGAAGCTCCGGTGCCCCCGGTGCGAGTCGGTTGTGGTCGAGGGAACCGGTCGCTGCCAGATCTGCGGAGCAGAGGTTGGGGAAGAGAGTCCCTTCGCGATCTGATCATTCTCCTCGGCCCGAGCTACGGCTGGTTGTTTAGTGGAATCGATTGTCGTTGCTCAATCGACATCGGTGAGCGTTGGCGGGTAGGTTCGGGGATGACCGCCGTTGAGGGAGAAACCCATGGATCTCATGCCGGGTGTCACATCTAAGACCGTTGCGACCGGCCGCTTGACCACTCATTACCTGGAGTCGGGCTCTCCTGCTGGTGAGCCTGTCGTGTTCATCCACGGCAACCTGGCGACCGGCCGGTTCTTCGAGCGCGCTCTTGCTGCTGCGCCAGACAAGTACCGGTGCATTGCGCCCGATATGCGCGGATTCGGAGATTCGGACAAACAGCCGATCGACGCCGCGAGAGGACTCCGAGATTGGTCCGATGACGTGTGTGCGCTGCTCGACGCTCTCGGGATCGACCCGCCCTTCCATCTCGTTGGCTGGTCCACGGGTGGCGGAGCCATCATGCAGTACCTGATCGATCATCCGATCTCAACCGCATCGTTGACGCTCATCGACACGGTATCTCCATACGGATTCGGCGGAACCCAGGATATCGATGGAAACCCCGCCTTCTCCGACTATTCCGGGTCGGGAGGCGCGACCGGTGCCCCCGATTTCGTGCAGCGATTGGCCGATGGAGATAGATCGGATGAGAACGACATGTCTCCCCGCAGTGTGATGAATGCCTACTACTGGAGCCCCGATCACCGCGAGTCGTCGGAGCGGGAGGAGATGTTGGTCGACGAGATCCTCAAGTCGCTGGTCGGAGACGGGGGTTACCCCGGAGATTTCGTGGCATCGGACAACTGGCCCGGATTCGCTCCCGGTACCTCCGGGATTCTCAATGCGTTATCGGGAAGGTATCTGAACACTTCTGGAATCGTCGACGTTGACCCGAAGCCTCCGATTCTGTGGGTGCGCGGATCGGCCGATCTCGTGGTCGCGGATGGTTCGGGTTGGGAGATGGGCATGCTCGGCAGTCTCGGCCTTGTGCCCGACTGGCCGGGAGAAGACGTATATCCCCCTCAACCGATGGTCGCGCAAATCCGGGCGGTGCTGGATCGATACTCGGCGGCCGGCGGCTCGTATCGGGAGGAAGTGTTCGAGGGTTCAGGCCACGGCCCACACATCGATCAAGCGGAGAGATTCAACGAGTTGTTCTTCGGGTTCCTCGCGGGTCTGAGCTGAAGGCTGAAGGCTCTCTCACTCCCCGGCGATTGAGAATATCTCCTGGGCGGTGGTGACGAAGATTCCGTTGGTGGTTACCACCGGGCCGCCGAAGATCGGTTCCCCGACGTCGAACTTCCAGAGAGAGTCTCCCGTTGCCGCGTCGACTGCGTGGACGGTGCCACCCTGAGTGCCCAGGTAGACGACACCCTCGGCCACCGTGGGGGCAGTTGTAATGCGATCCCCGGCATTAAAGGGGGTATCCCAGACCGAATCTGCCAGCGTCTCGAGATCCCAGGCCAGAAGGAACGAATTCTCGACGGAGAAGATGGTCGAGTCGGCGTAGGCAGGGGAGAATGGCAGGTCGACCTGGTCGAGGATGAGGCGAGGTGCTGCGTTGCAGCGTTCGGTAGGAAGCACCAGGATCGAACCATCAGTAGGGATGAGCACCTGATCTTCTGCGATCAGGGGATGGCTCGACGGCGGAGAACCCATTGCAATCGGCCGGCATACGGCGGATCCGTCCTCGAGTGAGATCACGTGCAACCGTCCCGCCTCGTCGGGGGCGTAAATGACCCCATTGGAAATCGCCGGAGTCTGTGTGAACGCCGACGAGTAGGTGTTCGGAATCGGATAGCGCCACACCTCCACGGAGTCGATGGCGACGGCGATAACCGATCCAGACTCTGTGGCGATGATGATCTTGCCGTCTGCGATCACCGGGGCAGCCGACACGTCGACGCCGAGTTCCATTTGCCAGTGTTCTGAACCCCCACCTCCGAGGGCGTTTCGCGAGTAGATCGTTCCATCCTCGCTCACCGCGATGAGGCGGGTCGTCGTTCCTGAGGCTTCCCCGCGTCCGGTGAGGTTGGTGAACTGACCAACTGCGGGAGCGCTCTGCATGCGACCGTTCGTTTGTATGTTGGAGGTAATCGCTCCGGTCGTCTGATCGACCGCATATACCGCGTCGTGGGTGGCGCTGACCACATATAGGAAGTGTCCGTATGCGATGGGATCTGCGCCGAAAAATCCACCCGGCTGAACGGGATTCCAATAGCTCCCCAGCAGATTGCGAAAACCGCCATCGGTTTCGCCGGTGAGGGCAATATTGCCTCGATAGTCTTGTCTTCCATAGACGCCGAGATCAGGGGGATCGATGAGCGGGATGGACGTTGAGGTGACCTGCTCGGTTGTGCCGTTACTCTCGGTCTCGGTCTCGGTCGGGGGCGGCGTCTCCGTGGTTGGCGTCGGGTTGAGGTAGAGCAGAAACCAGGCCAACCCGTTGGTGCCGAGAAGAATGGCGATCGCGGTGATCGCCAGCCGGGGCCAAAGCCGGGCCGACCGTCTCCGGTCGGCGAAGGGCTTGCGTCGGTCGACGGTCGGTGGGGTGCCGGGCTGCCGTCGGTCGCGTTGGAATGGTTTGAGTGGCGCGTTCACACCTTCCCCCTTCGCCTGCCGCCAACACTACGCGACGTCAAGGCCACCCTACGGCCGTTTGCGCGCGGCGATGGGTCGCTCTGGTGCGCTAATGCCGCGCGAAAACCCGGAATTGCCGGCCCGCTACCAGCGGATGAGCATCGATCCCCAGGTGAATCCGCTTCCGAACGCGCCACAAGCGACCAGCATGCCCGGCTGAAGTGTTCCGTCGTCCACCGCGTCGCGCATGCCGAGGGGAATGGTGGCGGCAGTCGTGTTCCCATACTTGTGGATCGTGTTGTAGACCTTCTCAGGAGGGATTCCGAGTCGCTGCGCAACAGCCTCGTTGATGCGGAGGTTGGCCTGGTGGAAGAAGAACAGGTCGACATCGTCGAGGGACACCTCGTTGGTGGCCAGGGCGTCTTGAATCCCTTCACTCATTCGCTTGACGGCATTCACGTAGACGGCTCTGCCGTTCATCTGCGGGTATTGGTCACCTCGGTCGAGGTGCTCGTGGGTGACGAGACCGTCGGGGAAAGCCATCCCGGGGGAGGGGAGCCAGAGGTCTGTGGCCCCCGACCCGTCCGCATGAAGATGGGTGGAGAGGATCTGCGGGTCTTCGGCAGTGTCGACCTCCGTCGATTCGAGGACGACTGCGCCGGCGCCGTCTCCGAACAGGATGGTCACGTCGCGCCCCTCAGTGCTGATATCGAGTCCTTTTGAATGAATCTCGGCTCCGATAACCAGCACCTTCTGGTACATCCCGGTGCGGATGAACTGGTCGGCGATCGAGGTGGCGTAGATGAAGCCCGTGCACTGCTGGCGGATATCGAGCGCCGGAATCTCACTGATCCCCATCTTTGTTTGCAGAAAGCAGGCCGTGCCGGGGAAGAAGTGGTCGGAGCTGAGCGTCGCCACGATCAGCATATCGATGTCCTCTTTGTCGACACTCGCCGAAATCAGTGCCGCATTGGCGGCCTCGAGAGCCAGGTCGGACGTGGAGGTCTCGGGGTCGACCCAATGGCGCCGGCGGATGCCCGTTCGTTCGACGATCCATTCGTCCGAGGTGTCCATCAGTTCTGCCAGATCGTCGTTTGTCACGATCCGCGGCGGGACGAATCCTCCGACTCCGGTGACTCTGGACCGAATCGCCACTGTCACGTCGTTCCTCCTCGATTAGCCCGGCACTATCGTAGATCGATCCCACCGTCGTGGTACTAGTACTAGGAGGATCAGCGGATAGGTGCCTGGGTCCCCCCTCTGGGTTCGCTGCGCTCACCCATCTCCCCCACGCTGCGGGAGAGAACGAATTAGAGGTGACGGCAGTACTGCTTCATGCGTCCTCTCCCACGGATGTGGGGTGAGTTGGCCTGCCCCTGCAGAGCAGGTTGGAGGGGGTAATCCACGTGGCGACCACCTATCCGCGCGTCTTCGTGGTACGTGGTACGTGGTACGTGGTACGTGGTACGTGGTACGTGGTACCTCTTCGCCCTACTGCCCGGCCGCTTTCCACGCGTCGCGCAGCTTGACCTTTGCTCCGATCTTGAGGATCGAGCCCTTGTATATCCGTCCAGCCAGCCGAATGAGCAGGTAGGTGGCGGCCAGGACCAACACGATGGAGAGCAGCATCTCCCAGAGGGGAACGTCGGTCAAGGATGCCCTGATCGGCATGACCAGCGGTGACAGTGGAGGAACGATCGAGCCGATCGTGGCGATAGTGCTGTCCGGGTTCTCGAGTGCGGTGATCGATATGAAATAGCCGGGGAGCAGCAGCATGACGGGAAGCATCGCGACGCTCTGCGCGTCTTCTTGTCTCGAGACGGTCGCTCCGAGGGCCGCGTACGTCACACTGAAGAACGAGTATCCGAGCAGGTACCAGAAGATGATCCACAACAGGATCCGCAAACTGATCGCGCCAAGGTCTACGTCGGCGATGTCGAACAGGCTGACCGTGAACAGTGCTGCCACACCCATGATCAACAACTGAGCGAGACCCAGCACACCTATCCCGAGCACCTTGCCGGCCAGCAGTTCGTGCGGGCGGACCCGCGATAGAACGACCTCAACGACGCGCGACGACTTCTCCTCCATTACCCCCATCATCACGAACTGTCCGAACATCAGAATCGAGATATAGAGAATGAATGAGCCGGCGTACGCGGCCACCTGTTTGGGGCCGGCTTCCGGGTCGGGTTCGTTGAGCGTCCGCACCTCGGGCGGAGGAGGGCTGAGCAGCGCGGTTGCCTCGTCGGGCGTCAAGCCAAGCTCGACAATGATCTGTTGGCGGTCGATTCCCTGCACTGCCGAGGTCACTATCGAGGCAAGCTGAAGGGATGGTTCCTCATCCCAAACGAGTTCCCGGCCGTCGACGATCAAGACGGCGGCGTCACCGGCCTCGACGGCATCTTCGCCTTCGGTGAGGGTTTCGTACGCAGTGAGATCGACCTCCCGGTCGAACGCCCCGGCGGTGGCGGCGAGCGCCTCGGATAGCCCGGCGGGTTGGGAGCCAACTGCTCCAACTTCATACGGGTCCGGAGCGCGCATCTCGATGGCCATGAGCGGGCCAACGGCGGCCACGAGACCGACGATGACCAGCATGGAGACGAGGAACGCCCGACTCCTGGCCCGCTGCAGGAAGTCTCGCCAGGCGACCAGAAGGATGTGGCGGAGCGTGTTCATCGGCGCACCGCCTCTCGGAAGATGTCGGATAGGCGGGGAGGTTCAACCGAGAACTTGGTCACCTCGCCGTCTTCTTGTGCCCGTTCAAGTAGTCGTCCAACATCCGCATCGCGACCTATCAAGTAGCGGTTTCGGTCCCTGGCATTGCCGGCTGCTGATGCATCGGCCA
>JAUVQS010000061.1 GCA_030598025.1 Acidimicrobiia bacterium
CCGCTGGCGGGGGAGCTGGCTGCCGCCTGAGGAGCAGGTTGGAGGGTGCGGAGACCACCTATCCGCCGCGCCCTCATCGTACAAGAGGAGTGGCCGGATTCGGGAGTGACGCGCTGCACACCGAAAATCGCAATTCGCGGTTCGCTTTGGGCATAATCGTCGTCTCGAGAACGTTGATCTTCTTCGAACCCGTTAGGAAAGCTCGCCAAACATGATCTTCAAACGCCGCCAGAAGGCTGTGCAAGCAAACAGTCTCCAGCAGATCGATGAACTGGTCGCCTCCGGGAAACCGGTGTTGATCGACTTCTTCCAATTCGGTTGCGCACCCTGCAGGGTCATGGACGGCATCGTTGATGAGATCGCAGACGAGTTCGGGCAGAATGCCCACGTGGTCAAGGCCAATGTGGCGAAGGTCCCGGCCGCCGCCCAGCGCTACAAGATTCGATCGACGCCAACGTTCATTCTGGTTTCGACTTCGACCCGGCAGAAGAAGCGCAACAAGCCGAACAGCAACCGGATCGTTCCGACGCAACGGTGGCGCGCCTCCGGCTTGGTGAAGAAGGACCAACTCCGCCGGGTACTCGAACGAGAAGGCGCACAACCCGCCGAGTCGTAGACGTTTTCGCGCGACATTCGACCGTCATAGTGCTCCATCGCCGCGCGAGAACTGCTCCGCGATCCTCGCTCTTGAAACAAACCTGAAACCGGGTCTTCTCCTAGCTGCAACACCGACGCAACCATGCCGTAACGGGCGCCTCCTACGTTGTCCCAAACACACCTGAGGGGGCAACCATGAAGAAGCGCCTGGTAATCGTCACCGGTCTCGCAGCGTTAGCGGTCATCGGTCCGTTGGCCGGCGCCGCCGCGGCGCAGGAAGCCGACCTGGCCGCGATCGTGCTCGCCGTCGATCAAATCTGGCTTGTGCTGGCTGCTGCCCTGGTCATGTTCATGCAGGCAGGGTTCGCCATGGTCGAGGCAGGCTTCACCCGCGCCAAGAACGCCGCCAACATCATCATGAAGAACCTCATGGACTTCTCGGTCGGTGCGCTGATGTTCTGGGCCGTCGGCTGGGGCATCGCCTACGGAACCACCGAGGTCATCAACCTCTTCGCCTACGGCGACTTCTTCATGACCGACCCGTCCAAGAGCGCCCTCTGGTTCTTCCAGGCCGTCTTTGCAGCAACCGCCGCCACAATCATCTCCGGAGCCGTTGCCGAGCGGACGAAATTCTCGGCGTACCTGCTCTACACGCCGGTGATCACCGGAATCATCTACCCGGTCGTCGTCAACTGGGGATGGGGCGAGGGCTTCATGTCGCCATTTCGCACGATCGGAGACCCGATCGGTCCGGCCGGATTCCTCGATTTCGCAGGTTCCGGGATAGTGCACATGGTCGGAGGCGTCGCCGCGCTTGCCGCCGTAATCGTCCTCGGACCCCGAATCGGCAAGTACGACGAGAACGGCAACCCCCTCCCGATTCCCGGACACTCGCTGACATTGGGGGCACTCGGAGTCTTCATCCTGTGGTTCGGTTGGTATGGATTCAACGCCGGGTCGACCCTGGCCGCGGTCGGCGCCGACTTCGCCAGCGTCGCAGTCACCACCACTCTCTCGGCCGCCGCCGGGGCGTTATCCGCCATGATCACCGCCTGGACCTACCCGGTGTATGGGAAGCCAGATGTCGGATTGACGCTCAACGGTGCTCTGGCCGGACTCGTTGGGATCACCGCCGGCGCCGGCTACGTCACGAACCTCCCGGCCGTCATCATCGGCCTGGTGGCAGGCTTCATCGTTGTCGTCTCGATCGTCAGCCTGGAGCGAATCGGCATAGACGACCCTGTTGGAGCAATCTCGGTGCACGGTGTGGCGGGAATCTGGGGCGTGCTCGCCGTCGGCCTATTCGCTAATACTGATCTGGTGGATGCGCTGGGTTGGTCGAGTGGCGTCGGCGGACTACTCGTTGGAGGTGGGGTCGGGCTGCTCGCCACTCAATTGGTCGGAGCGTTGGCAATCATCGCCTGGGTGTTCCCGGCCAGCTTCCTGGTATTCAAGGTCATCGACAAGACCATCGGCATGCGGGTCGGCCCGGAGGAGGAACTCGCCGGCCTCGATCGCATCGAGCACGGGATGGAGGCTTATCCGGAATTCCTCGAGCAGGTCGCTCCACCACAGCTACTGGACCCGGTCGGCGACTAAGCGCCGTCTAGATGGGGGTTAGAACCAGAACTGGCCGCGGCCCTCGGGCTCTGAGGTGAAGCCCCAGGCCTCGGTGATGAGTCCGTCGTCGCTCATGCAGAACACGTGCACCTCATCGGCGCTGTAGCAGTCTCCATCACGCTTCACGGTCGTATGAGCGAGCACAACGGTGTGGACGTCGTTGGCGAGAATGTCGTGCACCTCGATCATGTACGAATCATGCGTGTCGTGGGCCAACTTGCGCAGAAACTCCACAATGTCGGTGCGCCCGACGTGGTCACCCGCCAGAGGTGTGTCCCCTGCAACGTGCCAAATGGCGTCCTCAGAGAAGAGATCGCCGAGGCCCTCGAAGTTGTCTTCGGCGAATGCCTGATACTCACGCTTGATCCGTTCGATATTCGGATGCTCGTTCATACCGCACCTCCTCAGCACCGAGTCTCGCGTGTCTGGTAGGTCCCGGTCAAGAGCGCGGGTAGCGTGCTGGCATGCAGAAGCCGGATCGACTCGACAGAAGAATCGAGCGGGCCGCTCTGCGCGCCTTTCCGGCGCTTGAAGAAGCGGACCTCAACGGGTGGCTGTTGCGCTCCGCCAACGGTCATTCCCGGAGAACAAACTCGGTTCAGCCGATTGTCCATTCCGGCGACGTCGCGTCCGACATCGCGACTGCCGAGGCCTGGTACAACAAGCGGGGGACCTCCTGCACGTTCCGGATGACACCGATGTCCATGCCTGAGAGTCTCGATGGGGCCCTCGAGGCTCTGGGTTACCTGCGCCAGGATCCCACCTCGGTTCAGACCCTGAATCTGGAGAGCGGACGATACGCCGTGGACGATCGGATCGAGCTTGCCGAACATCCGACGGGCGTGTGGTTCGACGCGATCATGGACTCGAGCCGGTACATGACCGGACGGCGTTCAACACTCGAGAAGACCCTCCAGATGATCGAACCACCAGCGGCCTTCGCTGTTCTCAGAGATGGCAATGAGGCGATCGCCACCGGCCTGGCGGTTGCCGACGGAGACCTCGTCGGGCTCTACAGCATCTCCACGCGACCCGAGGTCCGGCGCTCGGGCATTGGTTGGATGATGTCCGAGTCGCTTCTCGCCTGGGGAGTCGACCGGGGCGCCTCCATTGCCTACCTCCAGGTGATGCACATCAACGCCGCGGCCACGGAGTTGTACCGCCGCATGGGCTTCGCGCCGCGATACGACTACTGGTACCGGTGTCCGGTTGACCGTCCGCCGATGAACGGATGACAGAAACCCCCCTCACACCCCGTTCCGGCGTCAGAAACCCACCAAAATTGGGTACGTTCTGACGCAAGAACGGTGAAAGACGGGGTCTATTGCCAGAGGTGGGGGCGGTCTTTGATGGAGTCGAAACCCAGTTCTTCGCAGAAGGCCATGAACTGATCCCGCGGTGCTCCCTGCCATTCGAGATCTTCCAGGCTCTCCTCGATTGGCACGTCATATCGAAGAGTGGTGAGGGTGCGGAAGAGCCAGGCGTCCTCGATGTGGTCGCGGAGATTCTCCGCCAGCCGGGCGGCTCCCCGAACCGTCACCTTCCACATTCGCTCATCAAGCGGGATGTGCTCGATGTGGCGGTACTCAGCCAGAAGGGCAGAAGCCGACTTGGCACCCCATGACGGAATCCCGGGAATCCCGTCCGCGTTGTCCCCGACCAACGCCAGGTAGTCGGGTATCGACTCGGGAGCCACTCCGAACTTCTCCCATACACCGGCCTCATTCAGCAGGCGCTGACGCAATCTGTCGTACGCAACGATGTGGTTGTCCTCGACCACCTGGCACAGGTCCTTGTCTGGACTGAGCATCACCACCCGGTCGACCTCGTCGACAAAGCGCAGCGCGGCCGCAGCAATCCCGTCGTCCGCCTCGAACTCGCCCATCCGATAAACGGTCACTCCGACCGCCTCGAGTGCGCGTTCCGCCAGGGGGAACTGGGCGAGTAGCTCTTCCGCAATTCCTTCGCCGGTCTTGTAGCCGTCGTACAGTTCGTTCCGGTACGACTCGATCACGGTGTCGAAGAACGCGGCCACGTGCGTTACTTCCGTCTCCCGCAGCAGGCTGAGAGTCGAGTCGATCAACCCGTGAACGGCCGTGACATCCTGGCCCTCGGGGGATGTGCGCGCCGGCCGCTTCCCGAAATACGCCCGGAACAGCTCGTAGGTAGCATCGAGTAGGTGAAGTTGCATCCTGACCGATCCTAGAAGGGAACACCATGAGTCAGTCGGACGAAACGTGGAACGAGGTTGGCGAAGGATTCAAGAAACTCGGTTCCATGTTCAAGCAGCACTACGAGTCGCAGGAAGAGGCCGAGGGCTCCGAGGCGATCTCGGACGAAGAGGTCAAGGACGCAGTGCGCACCATCGGCGAAAGCCTGAAGACGGCGTTCGCCACAGTCGGAGATACGGTCAAAGACCCTGAGGTCCAAGAAGAGGCCAAGCAGACCGCCAAGTCGTTCTTCGATGCGCTGGGTGCTACGTTCGCCGACCTCGGCGACGAGATCTCGAAGTGGCGTGACAAGGGCAAGACTGAGCAGACCGAACCGTCGACTGAGGCCGCATCAGAGGAACCCGCCGAGCCGCCCGAAGTCGACTAGCCCGAAACCGCTCGATCCCGAACCGCCCAGAGGAGTCCCAGTGTCCCTAATCAGCGTCGACCAACTCGCCGATCGTGTTGGTGATCAGCGCCTGCGAGTCGTCGATACCCGGTGGTACCTCGCAGATGTACATCAGGGGCGTCGCGAGTACGACCAGGCCCACATTCCGGGAGCTCTCTTTCTCGATGTGGAAGAAGATCTGAGCACACCGGGCACGGGCCCCGGAAGGCACCCACTTCCCGATTGGGAAAGCTTCGCCCACCTGCTCGGCAGCCGCGGCATCGGAAACCGGCATGAGGTGGTCATCTACGACGCGGCCGACGGCTCGGTAGCTTCTCGCTTGTGGTGGATGTTGCGCCGTCTCGGGCACGAGGCGGTTGCGGTACTCGATGGCGGTTGGGCGGCATGGGCCAAATCCGGACTGCCGTTCGAGGAGGAAGTACGCCATCCGGGCGCGACCGAGTTCAGGGGGATTCTCCAGCCGGGCGGACTGATCCACCGTGACCACTTGCGCTCCTCCCTCGGAGAGCTCCTCATCCTCGATGCCCGTGCACCTGAGCGGTACGAGGGGATCATCGAGCCGATCGATCCCGTCGCCGGACATATCCCGACTGCCGTGAATGCATTTCACGGCGGAAACGTCACCGCCGATCGTCATTTCAAGAGTCCGAACGAGCTACGGGCACGGTTTGAGGGACTGGGATTCGACGCGAAGACCACGGCTGTGACCTATTGCGGCAGCGGTGTCACTTCCTGCCACAACATCCTGGCGATGCACATCGCCGGACTCCCCGAACCGCTGCTGTACCCGGGTTCGTGGAGCGACTGGTCAACCGAGCGCTTCCCGGTTGCGACGGGCCCGGAACCGGGCGCGGTGCCGGCTTGAACTCTCGCCAAGACGTTATCGACGCAATCGAGGGCAACGATCCGGCCAAGCTTCTGCGCATCGTCGACGGCATGTGTGCAGCGCGGGCTTGGGACGACCTCGTCGACCTCGCCGCCAGGTGCCGGCAGGCGGTGGATCGAGGCAAGCAGCTGTGGGGAGTGGCCTATCACGCCGACTACCGGCTCGCCCTGGAGGCTCCTGCCGCCTACGCGGCCGTCGTCGCCGCCACTGGAGGTGGAGGGTTCACACTTGGCCCTCTCACCGAAGTCGCGTCTACCTCGCACACCTGGGCAGAACTGGACGAGCACCTTCCGGCAGGGACGGCACGAACTCTGATTGCTCATGAGCGGGTAGTGCACGGCGAGGACCTTTCGGGAGTCGATGAGATCGACCGGCGCCTGGTCGACCTGCCTCTGGCTCTCGCCGGCTGGGAGCCCGGCTATGCCACTGCCGCCTACCGCTCGGACCGGGCGAACCACCCGACGCCTCCGGTGCCGACCTCCGCCGCAGTTGACGCAGTGGACCAGGCGACGGTGCTCGACCATCCTGAGGAGACCGACGCACTGCTGGCTCTTACCGAGACGTGGACCACCGAGTCCAATGGCAGGAGCGAGGCCGTTGTGGTCGAGGGGGATGTTCAACAAGCCATCTCCGCACTGGGTCCGAGCCGCTTCCGTGCGGGTGAGACCGACCTCGCTACGGCGATGGCGTGGATGGCCTGGGCCGCAGCTTCAGGTGGCGCGCACGGCAAACGCCCCGGTGCCGCTGCCGGCCGGTTCGCCGCGTGGTGGGCCGTTGCCGCTCTCACGGATCTTCTCGACCCCTGGCCGCCGGATCCAGAAGAGCTCGGCGAAGCAGGTCGGTCACTGCGTTGGTATCTCTGGGACGACCTGGCCCCACCAACAGGCTGGGTTCTGCGCCTCGCCGCTGAGGACCCGGAACACGGGCTTGCCTGGGCAGTCTCGTCGATGGACGCCGAGTAGAGACCAGAAGCGATTCGCAATTCGCGACTTGCAGCTGGAAGCGGCGGCCCGAGGGCCGCCGCTCACAATGGCTGAACAACTACTTCAGCTGCTGGAACCCATGGCGATCTCTTCGGCGTCGTCAGACTCCTTCGGGAGTATCAAGTTGGCGGCTACTCCCACGAGAGCAGCGAGGGCCAGACCGGAGAGCTTCACATCGCCGATCTGGGGCAAGATGCTGTCCCACTCAACCTGCAGCAATGTGGTGACCTGGTCGAAGGCACCGAACCCCAAGCCAATCCCCAGGATGAGGGCAACGATTATCAGATTGCGGCTCTTGCTGAGGTTGACATCCGATTCGGCCAGCACCCGCATACCGACGGAGGCGATCATGCCGAACAGAATGATCGACAGGCCACCGAGAACCGGCTTCGGCACAGTTTGCAGGAGTCCGCCGAACTTCGGGATGAAGCCCAGCAAGATGGCAAAACCAGCCCCGATGCGAAGTACAACCGGGTCGTAGACTCGGGTAACCGCCAACACGCCCGTGTTCTCCGAGTATGTGGTGTTCGGCGGACCACCGATGAACCCAGCGAAGACGGTGGCGAGACCGTCGCCAAGCAACGTGCGATCGACACCCGGCTCGTCGAAGAAATCCTTCCCAACGACCCGACCATTGGTGAGAATGTCACCCACATGCTCGATCATTGTGACGAATGCGATGGGCGCAATGACCCATAATGCACCCCAGTCGAGATCTCCTCCGTCGAAAACCCCGCCGAAGTCAGGCCAAGCCAACCACTTTGCCTCGGTAAGGGCATCGAAATTCACATCGGTGAAGATGAGTGCCACGACATATGCGACGACGAACCCAGTCAGGATCGGCAGCAACTTGAAGAGGCCCTTGAAATAGATCGCCGCCACGATGGTGGAAACGACGGCGACCGCCGCGAGCCACCAGTTGCCACTCGAATCAATGATGGCTACCGGTGCTAAGAAGATTCCAATCACCGCTATCACCGGTCCCGTCACCACCGGAGGAAACAAGTTCCGGATGTGAACGCTACCGTCGGGAACGAACCGGACGAGCGCTGACACGATCAAGTACACGACGCCTGCTCCGACGATCCCCAACCCAATGCTGGCGAAGCTGTAGCCCTCCGCCTGCGCCAGCAGGATCGGTCCGATGAAGGCGAACGACGACCCCAGGAATACTGGGACTATCCCCTTCGAGACCAGATGAAACAACATCGTTCCAACGCCAGCCGACAGCAAAGCGATGCTCGGATTCCACCCAACAATCAGTGGGACCAAGATCGTCGCTCCGAACATCGCGACCATGTGCTGGAGACCCAACACTGTCTTCTTCTGTGGAGTCAACTCCACCATTTCTCCTCACCTCCCGAATACGAGAAAGCGCCGCCCAGGGGGCGACGCATTAGCCGGTGTAGGTAGTAGTACCCATCGAAAACTCACCATAACAGCGCGGAATCGGGCGGTACTGCCTAGACACGAACGTTTTGATGCCCGAAAGTCCCAAATGGTTACATCGGGCACCACCGAGGCGTCGACCACACAGGAAGGGGCCCAATAGGCCCCTTCCGTGCGAGAGATCTAGCGTAACTCAGTCGTCGTCATCGTCATCGTCGTCGTCGTCATCATCATCATCGTGACCTCGGCGGCGATCCTTGTCGTCGTCATCATCATCATCGTCATCGTCATTCTCCACTGCCTTGGCCTTTGCCAGCTCAATCTCTGTGCGCAGCCGTGCCATGCCCACCGTCACAAATGACTTTTTCAGCCGTATCAGCTCTGCTTCTTTCCGC
>JAUVQS010000104.1 GCA_030598025.1 Acidimicrobiia bacterium
GGATTCGAATGACTCGCAACAGAGCCAATCCCACAGTAACGGATCGGCCGGCTCCTCAGCAGTCGAGTCCGGCCGTCAGACAGGCATCGGCCACCTCTTGACCAACCGACGCACCACCCTCGACGAGGCCCGCGCCGAGTGCTCCGGTCGAATCGGTGCCGCCAAGTCGGAGATCGAAGTTGAGCCCGAGCAGCCGAGCAAGAGCTCCGTCGACGGTCCGCTCTGAAACTCGGCCATCAACGACCGCTTCCTCGATGGCAGACACCGCAGCAGCCACATCGCCGGGGTTCAGAATGAGATCAGATCCGGCCATCAAAGCCCTCACGGCTCGCTCCCCTGGTGTCCAGGCGGCGACCGCACCCATATTGGCCAGATCATCGGTCACGATCACGCCCGTGAATCCGAGATCGCTTCTGAGTTGCCCGTAGGTAATCGCACGTGACAGGGAGGCCGGAAGACCGTCGGCGTCCAGCGCCGGATAGGCAACGTGCCCGACCATCACCATCGGCACACCTGCCTCTATCGACGCCTCGAATGGAACCCGATCTGTTTTCGCCCACTCTTCACTCGGGGTCAGGATCACCGGGAGGGCGAGATGGCTATCGACGGCGGTGTTCCCGTGGCCCGGAAAGTGTTTCACCGCCGCCGCGATTCCGGCCCGGTTGAATCCTCGAACAGCAGCGGCGGCCATGGCTGCCACCAGATCAGGGTCGCTGCCGAAGGAGCGATCACCGATAACCGGGTTGAGATCGCCAAGAACGTTCACGTCGACCACCGGAGCGAAATCTACATTGATACCCAACGCGGCCAGTTGCACGCCCGTCGCCCACGAAGCCCGTTCGGTGAGTTCGGGATCGTTCAGTAACCCAAATACGTCGGCAGATGGGAACCGTTGAACACCATCAAACCTGATCCGATCGATTCTCCCGCCCTCTTGATCGACGGCGATAAACAATGGGATCTCACTCGCACCCTGGAGGAGAGAGATCATCTCCCGGAGTTGAACAGAGGAGACGAGGTTTCCGTTGGCGGATTTGAGCAAGAACCCGCCCACCGAATGGCCCTCGAGATACTCGAGAGCCGTCGATCCGTCGCTCCCAACGAACTCGACCATCAGCAGCTGAGCAGCCTTATCGCCCATGTTCATCGAGCCGATGGACTGCTCGATGAACGCCGACCTCGGGTCCGGCCTGGTCGTCGAGGTCGTGGTCGGGCTGGTTGTCGAAGCCACCGCCGACGTCGTCGTAGTTGTTGAAGGGCGCAGGGTTGATGACGCGATACCGGACGTCGAGGTAGTCGCCACCGGAGCGCAGGCGGCGACGCCCATCAGCACCACAGCCGCCACCGCAACGCGCGACGAAACCCCTGACTTCATCGAACTGCCTATCGTCGGGCCGACGCCCGCCTACTTCGTGTAGATCGCTTCGATCACATCGGCGTACTTGTCGGAGACCACTCCGCGCTTGACCTTGAGCGTTGGCGTCAACTCGCCGCCCTCAATGGTGAAATCGTCCGGGAGAATCCGGAAGGTACGCACCGATTCTGCCTTCGAAACAGCCTTGTTGGCATCGTCGACCGCATCCTGGATTTCGGCTCGCAGATCCTCGTCACTCAAGACTTCCAACACATTTTCCGACTTGCCGTGCTCCTTGGCCCAATCCGGATAGACATCCGGATCGATAGTCACCAGAGCCGAAATGAACGGCTGTCCATCGCCTACGACCATGCACTGGCTGATCAATGCGTGGGCTCGCATTCGATCCTCGAGCACAGCCGGGGCAACGTTCTTGCCACCCGCCGTGACGATGAGTTCTTTCTTCCGGCCGGTGATGCTCAAGTAGCCGTCGACGTCGATTTCGCCGATATCGCCTGAGTGGAACCATCCGTCGTCGTCGAATACCTCAGCCGTTGCGCGCTCGTTCTTCCAGTAGCCGCGGAACACGCAACCGCCCTTGATGAGAACCTCGCCGTCGTCGGCAACGGCCACGCTGCCACCGGAAGCCGGCCGTCCGACCGTGCCTATCCGAATGTCATCGGGGCGGTTGAAGAACGTTGCTGCTGTGGTCTCGGTCAGTCCGTAGCCTTCGAGAACCGTCACACCGATTCCCTTGTAGAAGAAACCGAGTCGATCACCGAGAGCCGCTCCTCCAGAGATGGCGTATTCGAGACGACCTCCGAAGATGTCTCGCAACTTCCCGTAGACGAGCTTGTTGAAAAGCCCGTGCGCGAGTTTCGTCGTGAGTCTCACCGAGCCGGCTTGATCTTGCCTTGCGTATGAGATCGCAGTCTTGACAGCCATGTCGAAGATCGATCCCTTGCCGTCGGCATCGGCTCGGCTCTTGGCGGTGTTGTATACCTTTTCGAAGACCCTGGGCACCGAGAAGACCCAGCGCGGCTTGAACATGGCCAGCTCCTCGACGAGTTGCGGGACCCCCGTCGAGAACCCGATCGTCACGCCCTTCGTGACACAACCAACCTGGACAACCTGGGCGAAGCTGTGTGCCAACGGAAGGAACATGAGGGTCGAGTTGCCCTCGGTGAACAGGTCGTGCAATTCACCCATGACCTGACGGCCGTCCCAGATGAAGTTGTAGTGAGTGAGCATGCAGCCCTTGGGCAGGCCGGTAGTGCCGGAGGTGTAGATGAGAAGTGCCAGATCGTCGTGAGATATCGAGGCGATGCGAGAAGCAAGTTCGCGGGAGGCATTCTCATTGGCGGCATCCGCCAGATCACTCAGGCCGCCCGAGTCGATGACGAAGATCTCTTTCAGTTCAGAGAACTCACCGGCAAAGGAGTCAACAACGGCCTTCAGCTCATCGTTCTCGCAGAAGATCATCTTGGATCCGCTGTCGGTCAAGATCCACTTGACCTGGTCGGGCGATGACGTCTCATAGACCGTCACGGGAACACCGCCTGCCATCCACACGGCGTATTGGGCAACCGTGAACTCCCATCGCGTTGCGGAGTAGATCGCTACCCGATCCCCCTTGTCGAGGCCCTTGGCAATCAGTCCGGCTGCGAGCGGCTCAACTCTGCCGAGCATATCCCTGGTCGAAATATCGACGAACCGATCACCGTCTCGGTAGGCGAGAGCAGGGGCATCGGGATGAGACTCAGCCCGCGCGATGAACGCAGACACGGCGTTGTCGTCGGCTGCGACGATTGTCTCACCGGGACTCGTGTACTTCTTCATGACCGTCCTCCTGGGACCGCGACCGGAACGGCGACCTAGCGGCGCCGATTCGATGCTAGCCAGTGGGAGTGAGGCCGAATCAGGCCACGATGCCGGAGGCCCGCAACCCGGCGATTTCGCTCGGGGAGTGCCCGATCTCGGCCAGGACCTCGTCGGTATGTGCGCCGGTTTCGACTCGATCACCGTCGAGCGCACTCGGAGTGCGGGAAAAGCGGGGCGCCGGTGCGGGCATGACCGTCGCGCCGACCTCGACGAAGGCTCCCCGAGCAATGCTGTGCTCGTGTTTGGGAGCTTCAGACCACGACAACACCGGGCTGACGCAAGCGTCGGTACCTCGAAACACGTCGCTCCACTCAGCCCGCGTCTTTGTGGCGAACACCGACGTGAACCGCTCCCGGAGGGATGGCCACCCGGATCGATCCATTTGGGAAGGGAGTTCGACCTCGCTCAGTTGAAGGCCTTCGAGCAGTTCCGCGTAGAACTGAGGTTCCAATGCTCCGACCGCCATGTACCCGCCGTCCGCAGTCTCGTAGGTCGCGTAGAACGGCGCGCCTCCGTCCAGCAGGTTGGAGTCTCGCTCATCTACCCAGAGCCCGGAAGCACGCATCTCGTGGAACATGGTGGTCAGCATCGAAGAGCCATCGACCATCGCCGCGTCCACAACCTGTCCGATCCCCGAGGCTCGGGTCTCGTGAAGTGCGGCGAGAACACCGACGACGAGAAACATCGCTCCTCCTCCGAAATCACCAACCAGATTCAGCGGTGGAGGGGGCGGTCGGTCTCCCGAGCCGATCGGCCACAAGGCGCCGGAAATCGCCAGGTAGTCGATGTCGTGCCCGGCCGTCTGCGCGAGGGGGCCCTCCTGGCCCCAACCGGTCATCCTCCCGTAAACCAACTTCGGGTTCCGGGCTAGACACTCCTCCGGTCCGACCCCCAACCGTTCGGCAACACCGGGGCGGAAGCCTTCGATGAGGACATCGGCCCCCTGCACCAATTTCATCACGACGTCCAGTCCGTCGGGATTCTTGAGATCGACGGCGATCGAGCGACGGCCTCTCGCCATGAAACCGGGGATCCAGGTCGAAGCCGCCGCAGTTCGATCGACCTGGATCACGTCGGCGCCCATGTCGGCGAGAAGCATCCCCGCGAATGGCCCGGGCCCGATCCCGGCCAACTCAACAACGGTGAGGCCGGCCAGGGGTCCCATGGTCAGGCCGAAGCGCCCTGCTCGTCGACGACGGGATGGACTTCGAGGTAGCCCGAGATGACCGCCTGGATGATTGCAGCTGTTGGAAGAGCGATTATTGCGCCAAGAGCGCCGAGCACTCCGATTCCCGCTATCGCAGACCCGAATGCCACCGCCGGATGCAGGGACATCGTCCTGGCCGTGATCCTGGGAGCCAGCAGATAGTTCTCGATCTGCTGATAGGCGATGAGCACCGCGAGCACCCACAAGGCCTTGGCCGGTGACTCGAAGAATGCGGCCAGAACTGGAAGCACGGCCGCGATGTAGGCGCCAACCGCCGGAACGAACTGCGAAACGACACCTACCCAAATGGCCAGTGCCAGGGCATTGGGGACTCCGATAACGCGCAAAGCAATCCAGGTGATGAGAGCCGATGCGGCTGCCAAGAGGAGTCGGGAGTAGACATACCCCCCGGTCTTCTCCACCGCGATCTCCCAGATGCGCAGCATCTCTCGCTGACGATCAGGGGGAAACACCCGTAGCACTACTCGCCGGAACTTCGGACCTTCGGCAACCATGTAGAAGGAGAACAGGGCCACAGTGAGGCCGGTGATCACCGCTCCCAGCAGAGCCGATCCGAAACCCAGCACGCCCGACGCCAGATCGGTGCCGTAGTCAGACAGAAGCCCTTCGAAGTCGGGCGAACCTCCCTCGAACATCGACTCCGAGATGTCGATATCGAGCCACTCGTCGAGAGCAGCAGTGACCTCTTCGACGTAACTCGGTAGATCCTCTGCAATCGCACTGCCCTGGTCGATGATGGCGGGCACCATGATGGCAATGAAGGCCCCAACTAGAACTGCGGACACAATGAAGACAAGGCCGGTCGCAGCCCCGCGTTTCCATCCTCGACCGGCCAGGTATTTGACGGCAGGTTCCAGTGCGAACGATACGAACACCGCCATCAGCAGAGCCAGGATCAGTCCGGTTACCCGATTGAATAGCCAGAGCACTGCGGCAGTCAATAGGACGGCGAAGATCGCGTACCAGACTCCTCGTCGAAACCAGGTTGGGACTGACGTCGGTTCGCGATCATTCATGCTTGCGCAGGATACGGCGCCGACCATCAACAACCGTGGATTCAGCAGATGGCTACTCGCCGCTGCGATCTTCTTCGGAGCACCCGAAGAAGATCACCACAACCTCCTGCAACTCGGGTGGAATCCACGGAAAGTCAGCGAACGCCTGACGGTCGGCAGTGGAGTCGAATCGGGCCTGTGCCTCCTCGCAGAACGCAATGGCCTCTTTGTCAACCGCCCCGGCCACCTGGGCCTCGGGAGAATCCCA
>JAUVQS010000097.1 GCA_030598025.1 Acidimicrobiia bacterium
CCATCCAGGCTGCAGCTACTGCCTCCGCCGTGTCTGCGAATGACCGCTCTCGCCCGTCCGTGGCTGCCTCGGCAATGAGCACGGCAGTGAAGCAATCGAAGGTGGCGACCTCGACATGCGATCCATCGGATACGTCGCCCATTGCCACCTTGCATCCCATTCGACGGAAACCGTCCGCCGGCCCTGGATCGGTGATGAAGGCCCGGACTTCACCGGCAGAACCGGCGAGTTCGGCGATGATGTCGGCCCCGATCGGGGTGTCCGCTCCGATGACGATGATTGGCACGTCGCGAAGTTATCACGGACCCGGTCAATTGGTGGGTCGGCAATGATCGCAGTCGCCAATCGCTGCTACTATCGACTATCCGGATAGTGCTAATTATTCAGGGGTGACCTATGGCCACTGTCGAACTCGATCTCGGCGCATATCAACTCGGATGGCATGACTCAGAAGAGGGTTATGTCTTCAAGCCGCGCAAGGGATTGAACGAAGACATCATTCGTGAAATGTCGAAGATGAAGGGCGAGCCACACTGGATGCTCGACTTCCGTCTGAAGGCGTACAAACGGTTTCTGAGTCGTCCGATACCCACCTGGGGCGGCGGAGGGACGCTTGACGAGATCGACTTTGACGACATCTACTACTACGTCAAGCCGACCGAGGGGCAGGCCAAAGACTGGGACATGGTCCCGGATGAAATCAAGGCCACGTATGAGAAGCTCGGTATTCCCGAGGCTGAACGTAAGTACCTCGCCGGCGTGACGGCTCAGTATGAGTCGGAAGTGGTCTATCACCGCAACCGTGAGGACCTCGAGAAGCTTGGCGTGCTGTTCATGGATATGGACACAGCGGTCCGTGAGCATCCGGACATGGTCAAGGAATACTTCGGAACGATCATCCCGCCCAACGACAACAAGTTCGCCGCCCTCAACTCGGCGGTGTGGTCGGGCGGTTCGTTCATCTACGTGCCACCCGGCGTCCACGTTGACCAGCCGCTGCAGGCCTATTTCCGGATCAACTCCGAGAATATGGGCCAGTTCGAGCGGACCCTGATCATCGTCGATGAAGACGCCTACGTGCACTACGTGGAAGGGTGCTCGGCCCCGATCTGGTCAACCGACTCGCTGCATTCGGCGGTTGTGGAGATCGTCGTCAAACGGGGCGGCCGCTGCCGCTACTCGACCATCCAGAACTGGTCGAACAACGTCTACAACCTGGTCACCAAGCGTGCCGTCGCCTATGCGGATGCCACCATGGAATGGGTCGACGGAAACCTCGGATCCAAGCTCACTATGAAGTATCCGGCAGTCTGGATGATGGAACCCGGCGCTCATGGTGAGGTGCTCTCTATTGCCTTCGCCGGCGAAGGGCAGCATCAGGACGCCGGCGCCAAGATGGTCCACGTCGCGCCGAATACGACCTCTACGATCGTCTCCAAATCGATCTGCAAGGATGGCGGCCGGGCCGGTTATCGCGGTCTTGTTCGGGTTGAGCCGGGCGCCGAAGGTGTGAAATCGTTTGTTCGATGCGATGCGCTGATCCTCGACGCCGACTCCCGATCCGACACCTATCCCTATATGGAGATCGAAGAGGCCGACGCCGAAATCGGGCACGAGGCGACGGTGTCCAAGGTCGGCGAAGAGCAGATGTTCTACTTGATGAGCCGCGGCCTCTCCGAGGAGGAAGCGACTTCGATGATCGTCGCCGGCTTCATCGAACCGATCGTGAAGGAACTCCCGATGGAGTACGCAGTCGAGATGAACCGCCTCATCGAACTGAACATGATCGAAGCCGGAGCGGTCGGCTAGCGCCTTCGGCGCTGCCATCCGGAATTCGCACTCCGCTGGGCGGATGCCGGACGGCGGATAGCGGAACGCCGTTTCTGAGCCTGCGGCTCAGAAACGGAAATGCTTGATCGCTTCGCCCTGTGTCGCGATTTCCGTCATGGCCTCGATGCCGAGATCGAGATGGATATCTGCCCAATCACGGGTGACGGCTGCGTCGCTCTCTTCGGTCTTCACGCCTTCCGGGGTGATCGGCACGTCCGATACGAGCAGGAGCGCCCCACGAGCGATCTCGTTGTGATGGCCGACAACGAAGATCGTGGCCGTCTCCATGTCGATGGCCAGCGCCGTCAGGTTCCGCAAATGCTCGATGAAGGCCTCGTCGTGTTCCCACACCCGTCGGTTGCTCGTGTACACCACGCCGGTCCGGTAGTCGTAGCCACGGGAGACGATCTTCTCTGATACGAACTTGTGCAACTTGAACGAGGGGAGCGCGGGTACCTCGGGAGGGAAGTAGTCGTTGCTGGTTCCCTCACCTCGGATCGCCGCAATTGGCAACACGAAGTGGCCGATCTCGGTGGAAGCCTTGAGACCCCCACACTTGCCAAGCAGGAGAACGCCCTTCGGGTCGACGGCGATGAGCAGGTCCATGATCGTCGCCGCATTGGCCGTCCCGATTCCGAAATTGACCATCGTCAAGCCATCGTCGTTCGTGGCGGCCTGCATGTATCCGCCCTTGCCCCGGATCGTGCAGCCGCAACGCTCGGCGAACCGCTCCAGATAATCGCCGAAGTTGGTGAGGAGGATGTAGTCGCCGAACTCCTCGAGCGGCATCCCGGTGTAGCGGGGGAGCCAGTTGCGTGCGATCGAGAGTTTGTCCATGAAGAGCAGCCTATCGGCTGCGTATCAGGTATCACGTATCACGTACTACGAGGGTCGTCCCTTGCCGCTGATCAGATTGAGTACGGCGACGAAGAGGGCTGCGCCTATAACCGACCAGATGACCGGGAAGTCTCGAATCGTCCACAACAACGGGAGATCGAGTTGCTCCGCAAGCCATCGCCCGAGGAGTGCTCCGACGAAGCCGAGAGCCAGCGATGTCAGGCAACCGAGGCCTTTGCGACCTGCCAGTGATGCTCCTACCGATCCGGCAATCGAGGCGATGACGAGCAGGAGGAAGAGTTCGAACACAGGGAAGAGGCTACTGCTTCGATTAGGGAGGCGTCGGGAGACGAACGCGT
Source organism: Acidimicrobiia bacterium (assembly GCA_030598025.1). Lineage (GTDB taxonomy): Bacteria > Actinomycetota > Acidimicrobiia > Spongiisociales > JAHEDJ01 > JAHEDJ01. The sequence goes on from JAUVQS010000097.1 coordinate 3,027, forward strand.
GCTGGACCTAAGACGGCGATCATCTCATGGCTCATGGCTCATGGCTCATGGCTCATGGCTCATGGCTGAAGGCTGAAGGCTGGACTACCGCACAGCGGTAGTCCTCACTGGTTCGTGTAGCCGACCATGAACGATACGACCGCTCCCCCGGCTAGGGCCCAGATGGCGGAGTAGTCGCCGATGGCCAGATAATTCGGGACTCCCTCGAGCGCCGACAGGATCACGGTGGTTACGAGTCCGCCGATAATCCCCATCAGAATCGAGCCGGTGACGGTGGCGCGGCGGCCCGAGAGCATCCCGCCGGCCAGCCCCCCGAACCCGGCAATGGCGCCGACGATTAGCAGTGCATTGGTCGTAGTAGTTTCGATCACGGCGTCAGAGTAGTGACTCGAGCTCGAATGACGATGATGGGTGCCGCAGCTTCGCCAGCGCACGACCTTCGATCTGACGGACCCGCTCTCTCGTCAGGTCGTAGATCCGCCCGACATCGGACAATGTGCGAGGGTCCCCACCATCCAGACCGAAACGCAGAGCGATGATCTGCTGCTCTTCTGCATCGAGAACCCCCAGCGCTTCATACACGTGTCGCTGACGGAGAACCTCGGCCGCATGCCGGAACGGATCAGGCATGCGCTCGTCCTCGACGAAATCCTGGAGTTCGGCGTCGCCTTCTTCGCCCACCGGTCGGTCGAGTGAGACGGTATCCGACGGCGCAGAGAGCGCTGCTTCAACGCGTTCGACGTCGAGTCCGCTGATGGCCGCGATCTCTTCGAGAGTGGGAGCCCGCCGTAACTCGTCTGAGAGGTTCTGACGGGCCTCTTGCACCGTGCGAACAACATCGACCATGTGCACCGGAAGACGAATCGTTCGGGCCTGATTGCCAAGGCCCCGGGTGATGGCCTGCCGGATCCACCAGGTGGCGTATGTCGAGAACTTGAATCCTTTCCGCCAATCGAATTTCTCGACGGCGCGGATGAGACCGAGATTTCCTTCCTGGATGAGGTCGAGGAGGTCGAGTCCACGTCCGGCGTAACGTTTGGCGATCGAGATCACAAGGCGCAGGTTGGCCCTGATGAACTCCATTTTGGCCTCATCGCCATCGTGAATCAGGCGGTAGAGGGTTGCCCGTTGTTCGGGGGTGAGGTCATCGGCTGTTTCAAGGCGACGCTGTGCCTTCCGGCCGGACTCCATCGCCCGGGCCAGCGCTACCTCATCGTCCGCCGTCAACAGCGTATGTGAGGAGACCTCCTCCATGTAGATACCGACGGTGTCGGCAATGGAAGCTCCCTCACGAGTTCGCTTGCTCACGTTGCTTACTTCCCCCTAACTCCATGAACCCGCGCGATCAACGTATCACCGGCGCCGGTTCCACGCAATGGGGTTTTTTGCCAGACTGAATGTGACCGTCGACCCGGTACTCTGCGCGCATGGTTCGGACCTTCTCTTGGCTGCTGATCTTTGGTGCTCTGCTGTTGTCAGCGTGCTCCGCCAGGGACGCCGAAACTGACATCCCGGTGCTTCCCACTACGAGCCCGGCTGCATCGAGTACTTCCACTTCAACCGACAGCGTTCCGGTGCCGATCAGCAACATCCGGATCGTGGATCCGGACGAGAATCCCATCGCCGGAGCTCGGATAGGTGACCACGGCCTGACAGATGTCGACGGCAGATTGGCTATGGAAACACCGATGGGCGGGATCGCCATCAAGGCCGATGGATACGTGCCGCGCCATGTATCCGACTGGCATCCCGACGACCGTCAAATCGTCCTCCGACCGATCGTCGTGCAAGGTTCGGTTTTGACGCCGGCCGGAGATGCCCTGGTAGGGGTGACGGTGACCCTCGGCGACAGCGAGATCCTCTCCGATGTCTCCGGTCGATTCGAGTTCATAGCTGCCACCGTCGGGACCATTCGTGCCGTCACCCCCGGGTGGAGCAGCGCTGAAGTTGAGTGGCTCGGGCGGGAGAGTTGGGTATCGATCGAGCTCGAACCGCTGGTCGTTCGGGCTCTGCATGTCTCAGGTTGGGCGGTGGGAGACGACGAACACTGGCAGCGACTGCTCGATCTGGCGGCGGCGACGGAGATCAACTCGTTGGTCGTCGATTTGAAGGACGAATCCGGCCTTGTCTTCTATGCGAGCACGGTCGCCCTGGCCGGGCAGGTAGAGGCGATCCGACCCGCCTACCGACTCGAAGACGTAGTGAAAGCATCGGCGGACGCGGGGCTCTATCTGATCGGGCGGATCGTGACGTTTCAGGATCCCATCACCGCCAGAGCGGCCCCGGAGCTTGCCGTGTGGAACACCGGCACCGGTGCTCCCTACCGCACGAATGGGCAGTACTTCCTCGACCCGACCGATGCAGACGCCAGACAATACGCACTGGATCTCGCCGTCGACTCGTGCGAGGCAGGATTCGATGAGATCCAGTTCGATTACGTCCGTTTCCCGGATGGATTCGGAAAATCGGCGGTCTTTGATCAGGGCTCCGGAGCAGAGCTCCGCCCGGTCATCATCCGGGACTTCCTGGCGGAAGCTTCTGCTCTGTTGAACCCGGCCGGGTGCGCGGTGGCCGCAGACATCTTCGGGTTCATCACCTCGACGACCGGCGATGGAGGGATCGGGCAGCACCTCGAGGATCTTGCTTCGGTGGTCGACGTGTTGTCGCCGATGCTCTACCCGAGCCACTATTCCGAGGGCTGGTTTGGATTCGAGGTTCCCAACGATCATCCGGGTCCCGTGGTGGGACGGGCGCTCGACGACGGGATAGAGCGACTCGACTCGACGGCCGTCTTCCGGCCCTGGATTCAGGACTTCTACTACAACGCCGCTCAGGTGCGTGCTGAGATTGAGGCGGCTGAGGCACGCGGCTTGGGATGGATGCTCTGGAACGCACTCAGCCGCTTCACCGAGGGCGCCCTCCTGCCCGCAGACTGACCTCTCTCACCGTTCTTGCGTCGATCCGTAACCCAAATTTGGTGCGGGTAGGCGCACGAACAG
>JAUVQS010000117.1 GCA_030598025.1 Acidimicrobiia bacterium
ACCTCTCCCGAGCGGTCGGTTGAATGGATCGAACGCCCGAGTCTCTCCACGATCTCGCGGGCGATGGCAGCCAGGGCGGCGGGTTCCTGGGCCACGAGTTCTTGGAATGCATCCCTGGTCAGTTCGAGCAGGCTGGAATCACGAACAGCCCGGACGGAGGCAGATCGGATGTGATCGGTGAGCAGCGCCATCTCACCGACGGTCTCGCCGGCTGATATCTCACCGACAACTGTGGGCGAGTCGTCGTTGTCGAGCACATAGGCGCGCAGCCGGCCACTGGTGAGCACAAACATTGAGTCGCCGGACTCTCCCTCTCTTATCAGGATCTCTCCGCCGACGAGGTGACGCTCGGAGGAATGGTTCACAACCTTTTCCAACGATGTGGGTGAGAGCGCGCTGAAGAGCGGGATCGTCGAAATCAACTCGAGGATCGCGTCGCGTTTCCCGACTTCAGGCATTGGTCCTCCCCTGAGGGCGCACGCTAACGCGGTTCTTCCTGTTCTGCGCCCAGATCGGTGGTGATTGATCGAGGGCGGTACAGCGCGGAATTGTGCACCTCTGATATGTAATGTGCTGGGCCGAGGAGGGAACCTTGATCAGAAGAACGATGTTGCGTCCACCGCGACTTCGAACACTCGAAGCCGCGGCGGAGGAACGCAAGGTCACCTGGACCGAACTGTTTTACGACCTTGTATTCGTAGTTGCCGTGGCGGGCCTGGGTCACCGGCTGTTGGAAGACTCATCGTGGACGGGGTTCTGGTCATTTGCGGGCCTGTTCGTCCCGCTGTGGTGGGCCTGGGCCGGGTTCACCTTCTATGCCGATCGGTATGACACAGACGACCTCGGTCAGCGCCTGCTGGCCGTCGCGCAGATGGTCGCCGTGGCTCTGATGGCAGCCAGCGTCTCCGGCGGCGCGGCCGAACCGCTCATCGCCTACGCCCTCTCCTTCGTGGCTGCGAGAAGCATCTTGATCGTGATGTACCTGCGGGCTCGACGTCACGTTGTGGAAACCCGCGAACTCGTATCCGGCTACACGAGGGGGATGAGTCTGGCCGCAGCGTTCTGGTTGGTATCCGTTTTCGTCCCGGAGCCCTACCGCTATTGGTTGTGGGCGATCGGCCTGGCTGTGGACTTCGCAACGCCCTATCGGATGCGGCGGGTGCAGGCCAAGGTTCCCCTCGATGTGGCGCACCTTCCCGAGCGGTTTGGATTGTTCACCATCCTGGTGCTCGGCGAGTCGATTGCCGCAGTGGTGGCCGGGCTCGATGAAGAAGTATGGACATCGAGCGCCACCGTGGTGGCCGTCTTCGCCGTGCTGATTACCACCGGACTCTGGTGGGTCTACTTCGACAACCTCGACGGGACGATCGTCAGACGGCGCTCCGACCAGCAGAAGGCATGGAAACCGACCGCCTGGATCTACGGGCATCTTCCGCTCGTGATCGCACTCATCATGACCGCGATCGGTCTCGAGCATGCCATCGCCGCAACGAGACATCACGGTCTGGAGACGGGTGAACGATGGCTGCTGGTGGGTGGGCTGGCAACGGTGTTTGCGGCGTTGGCGTTGATCCAGGTTGCCACCGATTCGGGTTTGCCCGGGTCGGCAAGCGCCATCCGGCAGACCTGGATCACCCGGCTGCGGCTTGCCGGAGGGGTGCTGGTCCTGTTGCTCGGACTCATCCTGGGCGGGGGAAGTCCAATGGCGCTGGTCATCGCGCTCGCCGTTGTCTGCGCGGTTGAGGTAATCGGAGATGTCGTAATCACCGACCGAATCACCATCTAATTCCCGTTCTTGCGTCAATCCGACCCCATTAACGGGTACGCAGCGACGCAAGAACGGGAGGAGGAGCTACGCGGCTCGGAAGATGAACCCCCAGAAACTGTCGTAGGTTTCTTGTCGGACGATGTCGACGACGCCGACCACATCCATCCCGATCTTCGGGTCGTCCAGTTCTACCTGGCCGGTCACTCGTATGCCGTTCTCCAGTTCGACAATGCCCAGCCCGAGGGTGGCCACCTCATACTCGGCCGGCAGGTTGTAGACCTTGGTGAACGTCAGGAGCTTGCCCCGCTTCGGCAGGGCGACCGTCTTGAACTGGAACGGCTCGAGCTCGCCGCAGTTCTTGCAGCGCATGCGGAACGGATAGTGCAACGTCCCACACTCGGTGCACTCATAGGCGTATATATCCCGGGCCATGTCAGTCCTCCCTCACGAAGGTCAGGCAGATGACGTTGTTTCCGAATCCGCCGAAGTTGCACGTGAATCCCACTTTGGCATCGGCGACCTGACGCTCGCCGGCCTCACCCCGCAGCTGATGCACGATCTCGTGGGCCTGTCCGACACCGGTGGCGCCGACCGGGTGGCCTTTCCCTTTCAAGCCGCCGGACGGATTGATCGGCAAACGGCCGTCGAGCGCGGTCTCGCCCTTCTCGAGGGCGATGTGGCCTTCACCTTTCGGGAAGAAGCCGACTTCCTCGCTCTCCGCGATCTCAAGGATCGTGAAAGCGTCGTGAAGCTCTGCGACGTCCACATCAGACGGCTCGAGACCTGCCATGCCAAACGACAACTCGGCCGCTCGCCGCACGGCGAGGAGATCAGTTGGGTTCTCCCGTTCGTGAACAGCGTGAGAGTCGGTGGCTTGACCGATTCCGGCCAGCTTGATCAGCGGCCGGTCGATGCTCTTGGCGACCTTCTCCGAAACGAGAATCACAGCCGCGCCGCCGTCGGAGACCGGGCAGGCATCGAAGAACCGAAGTGGCTCGGCGATATACGGGTTGTTCGTCATTGCTTCTGGAGAGTCGAGGATTCCCTCGATCGTGATGGGCTGATGCAGGTGGGCGAACTCATTGAGCATTGCGTTGTTCTGGTTCTTGACCGACACCATCGCCAGGTGCCGTTCGGTTACCCCGTACTGCTCCATGTAGAGCCGGGTGAACATGGCGGCATGGGACGGAAGAGTCACGCCGTATATGTACTCGGCCAATGGATGGGTCAGGGTGGCGATGAAGTCGGTTGCCTCCAGGTTGTTCACCTCTCGCATCCGCTCGGCGCCCGTGACGAGGACGATGTCGTGCATGCCTGAAGCGACTGCGAGGAAACCTTCCTTGATGGCAGCCGAACCGGATGCCGGGCCGTTCTCGATAGCCGCCGCTCCGGCCGGCGTGAGGCTGAGACTGTCGACAACCGCCGAAGCCAGCGCCGTCTGATGGTTGACCCGGGGGCCTCCCATATTTGCGACGTACACCTGCTCGATGTCGGTCAAGCCTGAATCCTGCATGGCCAGCATCGAAGGAAATGCGGCGATCTCGGCCAGCGGGTACTCCAGTCTGGTGAATGAAGTGATGCCGATGCCGGCTACATAGACATCACGCATTGTCGACCTCCTGCTGCCAGCGCTGTGACATCAAGGCCGTGCCCGTCGAGTCGTACATCGACCTCGTCGCGGCCAGCAGATCTGCCGGAGGAGTCGGGGGATCAGACGGCGGAAGAATGCCGGCCCTGGCCTTGGCGAGCAGTTCGTCGGGAACCGGACGCCGTCCGACCACGAGCGTATCCCGGGCACGATCGAAGAGCTCTCTGGTGAGAGACCACGAAGGAACACCGCCAAGCTCGTGGGGCGTATCGAAGCGCTTCTCGAGTTGATACTCGATCATCCAACGCCGGAAGCCGATCGGGGACTCAGCAACAATCAGCACCTCGTCGTGACCGAGCACGTCCATGTGATATTCCATCTTCGTAGCGAACGCATGGGCGCCGATGCGGAGGCCACGCCGAAGGGCAACTGTATGCAGAGACATGCCGAGTTTCGGGGTGACCTGACGGCCGTTGACGACGGCAGCAATCTCGCCGTCGACCTGGGCGACGAGCACGTACTGGTCCTGATACCGGCTCCGAGAGTAGGCGAGAATCTCCGAGTACAAGCGTGCGGCCACGACGTCGTAGAAGTCACGTTCGACATGAACTAGAGGTTCAACGTACTGCAGGATGTCCGGGATCTCGTCACGGTCCACCTGACGAATCACCATCTCCTCACCGCTGGCCAGCGTCATGTACTTCGCCGGGAATGGGGTCATCGGGTGATCCACCGGACGGAGGATCTTCTCGAGGTCGACGGACATCAGTTTTCTCCTTCCCAAAGGGATAGAGCCACCTTCTCTGCGGTGACGGGCATTGATTTGATTCTGACCCCAACCGCATCCTCGACCGCGTTGGCGATCATGGGGGCGGCCGGAATCATGGTGTGTTCTCCCACGCCTCGCGCCCCGAACGGACCGTCCGGTTGAGGCACCTCGACGATGATCGGGATGATCTCATCCGGGATGTCGAGCGAGGTGGGAATCTTGTAGTCGGTGAAGTTCGGGTTGAGCAATCGGCCCTTGTCGTCGTATCGCATGTCTTCGTAGAGGACGGTGGCGAGACCCTGAACGAGCCCACCGACGATCTGGCCGTTGACGAGGTCGGGATTGATTGCCTTGCCGGCGTCGACGGCAAGCGCCGTCTTGCGAATGTGCATCTTGCCTGTCTGACGGTCGACCTCGAGGACGACGCCGGCGGCTCCCACTGTGTAGTGGACGTTCGGATGTCCACCCTGGCTGGTTTCAGGGTCGCTCTTGGCCGAGGTGAACTCGGGCATGAACATGCCGGAACCCACGATGGGACCACCCCGGTAGGAACCGTCCTCGGTCTCGAGACCGGCGATGACGAAGTCCCGGAGCGGCAACTCGAAGTCGAGGTCGGTTGTGCATCGGACGGCCTCGTTGCGGAGGAACAACGAATCCTCCTCGAAGCCGTGAACTCTGTGGACCACCTCGAAGATTTTCTCGCGGGCTTCGGTGGCGGCTGCTTCGACGGCCTGGCCGCAACCCCAAGTCACATGTGAAGCCACCGTCTGCCACTCATAGGGATTGCGATCGGTATCGGGCGTCTCGACGCGGATCTTCTCGGGCGGAGTTGCGAGA
>JAUVQS010000012.1 GCA_030598025.1 Acidimicrobiia bacterium
AGCACGTGAGGAACTCCGGGCGCTCGCCGGAGAATGGCGCGACAGCGGCGCAACTCTCCGGATCGACGTGGACCCGATAGATCTTTGAGCCGTACCACGTACCACGTACCACGTACCACGTACCCCCTCTGGGTTCGCTGCGCTCACCCATCTCCCCCGCGGTGCTGGGGAGAACGTATAGAGGTGACGGTAGTACTGCTTTATGCATCCTCTCCCCCGGATGCGGATGTGGGGTGGGTTGGCCTGTTCCTGCAGAGCAGGTTGGAGGGTGTAATCCACATGGCGACCACCTATCCGCGCGTCTTCCACGTACAACGTAGGACGTACTGCCGTCGGGTCGCAATACGGAATACGTTGTACGCAATACGTTGCAGGCAATACGTTGTACGTAGCGGTCTGTTGGCTTGCGCCGCAGGCGCAAGCCAACAGACCGCTACTCTTCCACCGCATGGCCATCTTTCCCATCCGGACCTTCGGAGATCCGGTACTTCGTACCGTCGCGGCCGTCGTTGACGAGATCGACGACGGTATCCGCCATCTTGTCGCGGACCTGATTGAGACCATGTACGAAGCTCCCGGCGTCGGACTTGCCGCACCGCAGATCGGCATCTCAAAACGGGTCTTCGTCTTTGACTGGGCGGACGGTACGGGCGCTCACACCCTGATCAACCCGGAGATAGTGGAGACCTCCGGCGAGTGGGAGTTTGATGAAGGCTGCCTCTCCGTTCCCGGTAAGTACTGGCCGATCCGTCGACCAGCGTTCTCGAGGTTCCGGGGTTTGGATCTCGACGGCAACGAGGTCGATTACGAAGGTGACGAGTTGCTCAGCAGGATCCTGCAGCACGAATTCGACCACCTCGAAGGAATGCTGCTGATAGAGCGACTCGAGAGGCGCGTCCGCAAGGAGGCGCTCCGGGAACTCCGCGACGAGGCGCTCGGGCTTTGATCTCGACCGTATTCCTTGGGACGCCCGCCTCATCGCTTCCGTCGCTCGAGGCCGCTGTGCGGCAATCGGAGGTTCGGCTGGTGGTAACACGTCCGGACCGTGCGCGCGGGCGATCGAAGGCCCCACGACCTTCACCGGTGAAGGAGGCGGCAGATCGTCTCGGCGTGGCGGTCGCACAACCGGAGAACCGCGCTGAGCTACTCAGCGCCGTTGCGAAGGTATCGCCATTTGATGTTGGAGTCGTCGTGGCATTTGGAATGATCCTTCGCCCTCGAGTGCTGGAGATTCCCAGGAGAGGATTTGTGAACGTTCATTTCTCCCTGCTGCCACGGTGGCGAGGTGCGGCACCCGTGGAAAGGGCGATTCTCGGAGGAGACGAATCGACCGGGGTCACGCTCATGGCCATGGACCGTGGTCTTGATACCGGAGCGATAATCAGCAATCGGAGAACGCCGATTGAATCCGGCGAGACATCCGGTGATCTCCTGGAGCGATTGACGTACTTAGCCGCCTCCGTGTTGGAGGAAGATCTGTCGCTTTTCGTGGATGGGTACCTCGTCCCAGCCCCGCAGCGGTCCGGGGCCGCCACCTACGCCCCCAAGATCGAATCGGCTGAGGCACATCTTCCGATGGACGCTTCGGCGGAGGAGGTCCTCCGGCGTATTCGCGCCTTCAATCCTCGACCGGGCGCGTTCGGTATCCTCGAAGGAAAGAGGTTGAAGATTTGGGCCGCCGGATTTGCTGCGTGCGCCAACCTGGAATCCGGTGAACTAAGCGTCGTGGGCGACGATCTTTGCCTCGGAGTGGGCGATGGAGCAGTGTCGCTCGGCGAGGTCCAGGCTGAGGGAGGTCGCCGGATGACCGGATTGGACTGGGCCAGGGGTCGCCGAGGCACGACGGGTCATCTCACATGAAACCCGGTGTCGAAGCGCGCCGGGATGCAGCACGAGCTCTCGGTCGGATACTTCGCAGTGGTGCCTACAGCAATCGTTTGGTGGACATGTCATCGCTTCCGCCTCAAGACGCCGATCTCTTGCGATTCCTCACGTATACAACGCTTCGACATCTCAATCGGATCGACTCGGTCGTCGAAGAGTTCAGCGACAGGCGAATCTCGAAACTCGATGGTGAAGTCGCCGATGTTCTGAGAGTGGCCGTGGCCGAGCTCATGTACGGCCGTGCACCGGCCCACGCGATCGTGGACTCCGCCGTGGAATCGACGAAGGGAGGCAAACGACGTAGCGCCTCCGGATTCGTGAATGGGGTTCTGCGGGCAATCGTACGGAGCAGAAGCACGGAGGCCGTTTCCGACGAACCGAGACTCGAATACCCGGTGTGGTTGGTCGAGACTCTCGACAGTCGGTGGGAGAGCAGCGAAGTCACCCGCTTTCTCGAGTTCTCACTCGGTGATGCCCCCCGCCAGGTGCGTGCCCGGGCAGGCGCCGCTACCGAGGGGCTGACGCCCATACCGGGGATTCCAGGAGCCTTCGAATGGACCGAACGGGGAGAACTGGCGGACGGCTTCGTTGTTCAGGATGCCGCCAGCGTGGCGGTCGGCAACGCCGTGCCGTTGCACCCCGGCGATCTGGTCCTCGATTTGGCCGCCGCACCGGGAGGAAAGGCAGCACACCTGCGTGATCGTGGCGCGGTGGTGTTCGCGGCTGATCGGAATCGCCGCCGTGCAGTGGACGCACGCCGACGTTGGCCGGACATTGCCTGGTCTGTCGCCGACGGGCTCCACCCGCCGTTCGGGCCGGGGACATTCGACCATGTGCTCCTGGATGCACCTTGCTCCGGCCTCGGGACGATGCGACGCCGCCCTGAAGTTCGATACAAAGCGAACCCGGAGTCAGTTGCCGAAATGGCAGGACGTCAGAGAGCAATGCTCGAGACCGCCCTTGCTCTGGTGGCGCCCGGTGGCACGGTCACATATTCGGTCTGCACCATCACCGCCGATGAAACGGTCGACGTCGTCGCCGACCTTCCCGCCGAGGCCCCGAAGGGGACGCCGGGGAAGCTCTGGGGAAACGGCGTATTGCTCGGACCCCACCTCACCGGCACGGACGGCATGTTCATAAGCGTCGTGCGCCGACCATGAGCTCGATAAACTCGCGCTCGATGGACCAAATCAAGATCGCCCCCTCACTTCTTGCCGCCGATTTCGCCGACCTCGGCAAGGAAGTTGCCAGAATCGAACCCCATGTGGACATGCTTCATCTGGACATAATGGATGGGCATTTCGTGCCCAACATTTCTTTCGGAATGCCGGTGATCACGTCCCTGCGCAGTCGCACGAGTCTTCTTTTCGACTGCCACATGATGACGACGAATCCAGATGTCTACTTCGACGAACTCAGGGAGGCCGGCGGGGATCTCGCCATGATCCATGTCGAAGCGATCTCTGACCCAACCGCGGCCGCATCGAAAGCCCGGGCTGCCGGTCTCGGCTTTGGGCTCGTTCTGAATCCCCCCACCCCATTCGCAGCGGTCGAGCCATTCATGGAACTGGCCGACATGATTCTGGTCATGTCGGTCCACCCGGGCTTTGGCGGGCAGTCGTTCATGCCGGAAGTCCTTGCCAAAACCGAGTCGGCACGGAAATGGGTTGATGAACACGGGTTATGTGTCGATATACAGATCGACGGTGGCATCACTCCAGAGACGGCTCGCCTGGCCGGACAGGCCGGTGCGAACGTATTCGTCGCAGGTACGGCGATTTTTGGAGCGGATGACCCCGTTGCTGCAATCAAGCGATTGCGGCAAGCAATCGACGGAAGGTGACATGAGCTCACGCATTCTGGTCGTCGACGATGATCCAGATATTGTTCAGTTCGTCCGGGTCAACCTCGAACTCGAAGGATTTGAGGTTGATACCGCGAGTGATGGACACGAAGCGATCAGTTCCGCGTTGACCGGGGCGCCCGACGTCGTTGTGCTCGATGTGATGATGCCGGGGATGGACGGGCTCAATGTTCTGAAGCAACTGCGAAGTCACCCAGCCGCCGCCAACACGTCCGTGATCCTGCTGACTGCCAAGGCTCTTCCTGAGGACCGGGTCGCTGGTTTGGACCTCGGAGCAGACGACTACATCACCAAACCGTTCGACATCAACGAACTGGTCGCAAGGGTGAAGGCGGTCTTGCGCCGCACCAAGGCTCTCCGAGATGTGTCACCTCTGACGGGCCTTCCCGGCAACTTTCGTATCGCCAGTGAGTTGGAGTTGCGGATTGAGTCGGGCGATCACTTTGCTCTCGCATATGCCGATCTCGACAATTTCAAGGCGTATAACGATCACTATGGATTCATGCGAGGTGATCAGGTGATCAAGTTCACGGCGCACGCGCTTCTCGAGGCTTCTGCGGCACTCGCCGATCCGACTGCTTTTGTTGGTCACATCGGTGGTGACGACTTCGTGGCCATCATCAAACCGGATCAGGCTGAGACGTTCTGCCGGGAGACGCTCTCGGTGTTCGACGACGGGGTGCTCGACTACTACGAGACGGCAGACGCTCTGCGCGGCTACATCGAGGTCACAGATCGGCGAGGGGAGCGCCACGCTTTCCCAATAGTCTCGATTTCCCTCGGCGTTGCTACCAACACGATGAGAGAGATCACCTCCCAGTGGCAGGCTTCCGCCATCGCGGTCGAGATGAAGGAGCACGCCAAACGTGTGTCGGGCTCCAGCTACGAGATCGATCGCCGTACGACGTAGTCCGAGTACCGGGTACCCGGTACCAGGTACCCGGACAACCGCTCGGTGTTTCATGCCTCTCGTACGCAGGTACAATCAACTCGCCCCCTTCAGGGCAGGGTGAGATTCCCGACCGGCGGTGAGAGCCCGCGAACCCTTCTGGGTTGATTCCGGTGGAATTCCGGTGCCGACGGTAAGAGTCCGGATGAGAGAAGGAGGGCGGGCTCTTACGCGCGCGCTCCCGGAATGGAGAAGTGCGTGAACGAAATGCCGATGGAGCGAGCCATTCGCCTGGCAAGAGGATTCCGCCCGCACCCGAATCCGCGTGTCGGTGCGGTTGTGGTGGATTCGCTGGGCAACCTGGTTGGTGAAGGAGCCCATGAGCGCCCCGGTCTTCCTCATGCGGAAGTCATCGCCCTCGAGGCCGCCGGTTCGCGGGCCGCAGGCTCCACCGTCTTCGTGACCCTTGAACCGTGCAATCACTCAGGCCGGACCGGGCCCTGCACCGCCGCCCTCATCAACGCAGGCGTCGAGCGGGTCGTAATCGGGGTACTGGACCCCGATGAAAAGGTGTCGGGAAACGGTATTGCGGCGCTGAAGGCCGCCGGAGTGGCAGTTGAACTGGACGATTCCACGGAACATCTGGTCGATCTCGACCCTGGATACTTCCACCATCGACGAACGGGGCGCCCACGGTTCACACTGAAGGCTGCCTTGACCCTGGACGGTCAGATTGCCGCCCGGGATGGCACCTCACAATGGATCACCGGTGAAGAGGCCCGCCTCGATGGGCACCGTCTGCGGGCAGAATCCGATGCAGTGCTGGTGGGAGCAGGGACGGTGCTCGCAGACGATCCGCGCCTTGACGTCCGCCTGGCGGGATACGACGGGCAGCAACCGCGTCCGATTGTTATCGCCGGGAGTCGTCGCTTGCCGGAGGCGGCGCGTGTTCTCGAACGCAACGCCCTGGTGGTGTCGACCAAGGCGGGCAGTCAACCTGGTGAAGAGTTGGTTGTTTCCCCCAGGAGCGATGGTCGACCCGATCTCGGGGTTGTTGCTGCAACTCTTGGGGAGGCAGGGTTTGTCGACGTGATGATTGAATGTGGCCCGACGCTGGCAGGCGAAATGTGGACGGCGGGTCTCATCGACAGGGGCGTGTGGTACCTGGCGTCGAAGCTGGCCGGTGGAACCGGGAAGAACGTCTTCGGCCGCACCTTCGGAACGTTGTCGGAGTCACGCGAGATCGAGATTATTGATATTCGGAAGGTAGGAGCCGACCTGCGGGTCGAGTTCGTGATGGAGGGCTGATGTTCACCGGAATCGTAGAGAGAATGGGCAGCGTCGTAGCTGCCAACCGGTCGGAAGGGAGCATGCGGATGTCGATCGCTGCTCCCGATCTCAACCTAGGAATCGGCGATTCGATAGCGGTCAACGGCGTCTGCCTGACCGCTATCGGTGTGCGACCCGACGGGTTTGACGCCGATGTAGTGCTCGAGACACTCGCCAGGACCAACCTCGGTGATCTCGAACCGAGTTCAAGAGTCAATCTCGAGCGACCGATGCCGGCCGACGGTCGTTTCGACGGCCACGTCGTACAAGGTCACGTTGACGGCGTCGGAGTCGTCGTGGGCCTGCAGCCGGAGGGTGACGGCAAACGGATCAGGGTGCGGTCGCCGCACGAGCTGTCGAAATACGTGGCTGAGAAGGGGTCAATAGCCATGGATGGGGTGAGTCTCACGGTGGCAGCCGTCGAGGGCGACGAGTTTGAGGTTGCGCTCATCCCGCACACACTCGACGTGACAACGCTCGGGCTGGGGACGCCCGGGTCGCGGATCAACCTCGAGGTGGATGTGATCGCCAAGTACGTTGAGCGAATGATGATTGGGGGACGGGAATGACGTTTTCTCCCGTCGAAGATGCGATCAGGGCAATGGCCGACGGGGAGTTGGTCGTCGTGGTGGATGACGCCGACCGCGAGAACGAGGGCGATCTGATAATTGCCGCCGAAATGGCTACTCCGGAGCGTATCGGATTCATGGTCCGGCATACGACCGGAATCATCTGTTTGCCGGCGCTCGGTGAACGCCTGGATGATCTGCACATTCCGATGATGGTGACGGAGAACACCGATCGACGTAACACCGCCTTCACCATATCGATCGACTACCTGCATGGAACTACCACCGGTATCTCTCCGGGCGACAGGACGGCAACCATCAAGGCCGTGGTCGACACGGCGACGCGGCCGGAGGATCTTGGCCGCCCGGGGCACGTATTTCCCCTTCGCTACCGGCCGGGTGGGGTCCTGGTCCGGGCCGGCCATACCGAGGCGGCGATCGATCTTGCTCAGCTGGCCGGAATGTATCCCGCCGCCGCTCTTGCCGAGATCGTTACGGACGATGGAGAACCGGCCCGGCTTCCCTTCCTGATTGAGTTCGCGGCAGAGCACGGCCTGGTGCTCATATCGATCGCAGATCTCATCGAGCACAGAAGAAAGCACGAGCGTCTCGTCTTTCGATCATCGGAAGCCCGGCTTCCGACCGCTTACGGCGAGTTCCGAGCCGTCGGCTATGAATCTCAGGTCGATGGTCGCGAGCACGTGGCGTTGGTGATGGGTGACGTTGACGGCAAGGAGAACGTCCTCGTCCGCGTCCACTCCGAGTGTGTGACCGGAGATACGTTCACGAGTCTGCGCTGTGATTGCGGGGTCCAACTGGGCGAAGCGATGCGGCGGATCGGAGTCGAGGGAGAGGGAGTGCTTCTCTATATCCGGGGCCACGAAGGTCGGGGGATCGGACTGGTTCACAAGCTCGCCGCCTATGCCCTGCAAGACCAGGGAAGGGATACCGTCGACGCCAATCTCGAACTGGGTTTCCCGGCCGATGCGCGTGATTACGGAGTCGGTGCTCAGATCCTGAGCGATCTGGGGGTTACGACAATGCGGTTGATGACGAATAACCCAACGAAGAGAGCAGGAATCGAAGGCTACGGGCTGACGATTACCGAGAGCGTTCCGCTCGAGGCAGCGCCGAATCCGGAGAACCTGGACTACTTGAGAGCCAAGGTCGACAGGATGGGTCACCTGCTCCATTTGCCGGAACGCGACGATGCGCCTGCGTGAAATCGAAGGCAGCGCCGACGGGTCTGGTCTGCGGATCGGGATCGCCGTATCGACGTTCAACGAGACCATCACCGGTGCGCTGCTGGATGGAGCCGTCGACGCTCTCGAGGGTGCCGGCGTTGAGGAGTGCACAGTTGTGCGGGTTCCCGGTGCCCTGGAGTTGGGTACCGCGATACAGCGACTTGTCGCCGATCACGACGCGGTAATAGCAATCGGAGCGGTGATCGAGGGCGAAACGGATCACTATGAGCACGTCGCTTCTCAAACTTCGGTGGCCATCACCGAATTGGCCCTTTCGTCTGGTGTTCCCATCGCCAACGCCGTCCTGACGGTCCGCGAGTTGGGTCATGCTCTAGATCGAAGCCTCCCCGGACCCGGCAACAAGGGAGCAGAGGCCGCACGAGCAGCAATCGAGATGGCGAATATCCTGAAAGGGATCTAACCCGGACGTATTCCGTACAACGTATTCCGTACCACGTATGGGCTAGGCACCATCGTTGTACGTTGTACGTTGTACGTTGTACGTTGTACGTTGTACGTTGTACGTCCTCGCCACAGAGTTGTCGGCCAAAGGCCGAGAACTCGAATGGGTCGAGCGAAAGCTCGACCCGCATTGCTCTTTCCGGCTCGGCTCGTATACTGCCGTCGAACAATTGAGAAGCAAGAGGAGGCATGCTGCTTCCCACCCGGCCACGCAGGCGTGCGCCGCGGTCGAACACTACGACTGATGCAGCAATCTCTTCTTTGCTGCATTTTTCTCGTAGAGGAGGTCACGAGATCGCCGAACCACGCGTGAACAACGCAATCAGGGCAAGAGAGGTGCGCGTCGTCGCACCTGATGGCTCGCAGGTCGGAGTGAAGAAGCTCGAGGAGGCACTATGGCTGGCAGACCAGCTTGGTCTCGATCTGGTGGAAGTCGCTCCGGACGCGAGGCCGCCCGTGTGTCGCATGATGGACTACGGCAAATACAAGTACGAGCAGTCCGTCAAACAGCGCGAGGCCCGCAAGAAGCAGACGAGAACGGTGATCAAAGAGGTGAGGCTTCGTCCTCGCATTGGTGAACATGACTTCCAGATAGTTCGGCGAAGAGCTGAACAGTTCCTCTGCGAAGGGGACAAGGTCAAGGTAACCGTCCGATTCAGAGGGCGCGAGAACGAACGTCCCGAGTTGGGGCACCGGCTGGCGCAAAGGCTTTTCGAAGAGCTCGAGGATCTCGCGATCGTTGAGCAGTCCGCCCGAAAGGATGGTCGGACCATGACGATGGTCATGGCACCGACGAGGAAGGCCCTGGATATTGCCGTGGCGGCGAAGGAAGCATCGGCTGCTCGACGTTCCGGAAGGGGCGCTCGCAGGGCAGAGGGCCAGCGTGAGAGTGGGGCGGTCGACGATGCCGAAGCCGTTGGCGACGCTGATCTGCCGGCCGCAGATGATGCGGTTGATCAGGTGGTCAACGACGCGGATGTGGCGGGCGTAGACGATGTGGTTGATCAAGGGGTTGGCGAGACCGCCTCGTCGGACGATGACGAACTGGTTGAAGAGGTCGCCGGCGATACAGATGTGCCCGACGAGGGCGATGCAGCAGAGGTAAATGACGAACCAGGCGATGGCGACTGACGGAGGATGCTATGCCGAAGATGAAAACACACAAAGGAACCCAGAAACGGTTCAAAGTAACGGGATCCGGGAAGGTCCGTCGCCGCCAATCCGGCCGCGGCCACCTGAAAACGGCCAAGGGAGTGAATCGCTACCGCCGCCTTTCCGGGGATGCAGATCTGTCCAAGGGTGACGAGAAGCGCATCAAACGGCTGCTGGGACGCTAGGAGAACGAGTCATGGCACGAGTTAAACGCGCCGTCAACGGCCACAAGAAGCGCCGCAAGGTGATGGAGCGGGCCAAGGGGTACACGGGGGCGAGAAGCCGCCGGTATCGCGCCGCCCGTGAGCAGACAATGCACGCGATGCAGGATTCTTACAGCGACCGGAGGGCCCGCAAGGGCGACTTCCGCCGTCTGTGGATCAGTCGCATCAACGCCGCCGCCCGTCAGAATGGCACGACCTACAGCCGGCTGATCGCAGGTTTGAAAGCTGCAGATATCGAGGTCGATCGAAAGATGCTGGCCGATATGGCAGTCAATGATCCCGAAGCATTCGGGCAGCTTGTCGAGGTTGCCACCGCCGGCAACAGCTGAGATTGATGATGGAGCCGGTCCGCTCGCCTCGCAATCAACGCGTGGCTGCTGCGGCCCGGCTTCGTCGCGTCCGTGAACGAAGATCCACGGGCCTGACCCTCCTCGAGGGTCCGAATCTCCTGGAGGCGGCTGCCCGGGGAGGCGCGGAGGTGTTGTCTGTGTTTGCGCTCGCCGAAGACGCCGCCGCCCTAACACTCGCGGAAGGCTCCGGGTACGAACTGACGGTGGTCACGGAGGCGGTCCTGGATAGGTTGGCCCCCTCGCAACATCCCAGAGGGCCGGTGGCGGTAATGGCCGTTCCGTCGCCGGTGGTGATCGAGGATCGGAATGCCGTAGTCCTGTGGGGGATTGGGGACCCGGGGAACGCCGGAACACTGATCAGAACTGCGGCAGCTTTCGGGTTCGGCGTGGTATTCGGCCCAGGTTCCGTCGACCCGTGGAATCCAAAGGTGCTTCGAGCAGCTGCCGGAGCTCATTTCTCTGCTCCGATCGAGTCGGGCCTCGAGACGGTCGCGGACCTCGAGAGACGGGGCTTCCGAACGGTCGCATCGGTCGTCGGTGGGGGAGTGGCCCCGACTTCGATCGAACCGGCGGATCGGTCGGCTCTCTTCATTGGCGATGAAGCCAACGGACTGCCGGATTCGATCACCGACGCCTGCCATCTCCATGTCACCATTCCAATGAACGCCGGTCTGGAGAGCCTCAATGCATCGGTAGCCGGTTCAATCTTGATGTATGAGTTGGCCGCCAGGCATTGACTTAGCGACCAGTCGCTACGACTACTCTGTTCGATCCGATGGAATCATTAGACCAACTCCTCATCCAGGCTTCGGCGCGCATTGACGAAGCCGATGATCTGGAGATCCTGGCATCGCTCGAATCCGAGCTGGTGGGTAAGAAGTCCTTCATCGCTTCGACGCGACGCGGCCTCGGCCGGCTTCCATCGGAGGAGCGTCCGATCGTGGGTGCGCAAGTCCACGAGGTGCAAACCCGGCTACAGCAGCTCATTGACGATCGCAGGGCGGTCCTTCAACGAGAAGCAGAGGATCGACTCCTGGAGCAAGACAGAGTCGATGTGACGATCGAGGGCTACGAGCCACCGGTTGGCATGCATCATCTCCTCACCCAGACGGTCGACGAGGTCGTCGACATCTTCACCAGCCTCGGTTATCGGGTGGCCTCGGGGCCCGAGGTTGAACTCGGCTGGTACAACTTCGATGCCCTCAATACCCCCCCGACCCACCCGAGTCGCCTCGAAAGTGACACCCTGTATGTCGAATACGGGGATTCCTCGGATGAGATGCTGCTTCGCACGCATACGTCGCCGATGCAGGCTCGCTATATGGAGAAACATGATCCACCCGTCTACGTGGTAGTGCCGGGCCGTACCTTCCGGGCTGATGCGTTGGATGCCACCCATTCGCCCGTCTTCTTTCAGATCGAGGGCTTAGCTGTGGACGAGGACATCACCTTCGGCGACCTGAAAGGCACTCTGGCGCATTTCGCCCGTGAGTTCTTCGGCTCCGAGCGGAAGATCCGGTTGCTCCCGCACTTCTTCCCCTTCACCGAACCGTCGGCCGAGATGCACGTCTCCTGTTTCGCCTGCGACGGGTCGGGTTGTCGGGTTTGTAGCGGATCCGGATGGATCGAGTTGATGGGTTGCGGAATGGTCGATCCGAATGTCCTGGAAGCAGTCGGATACGACCCCCAACGGCTCTCCGGTTTCGCCTTCGGGATGGGCGCAGAGCGGATCGCCATGGTGCGCCACGGAGTCAATCACATCAAACATTTCTATGAGAACGACCTTCGGGTACTGAGGCAGTTCTCGTGAAGATCTCCTTGCGCTGGCTTGAAGAGTACGTGGATGTCCCGACGAGCGACCCGATCGAAGTCGAGGCGGTCTTTGCCTCGCTCGGACACGAGGTCGAGGGGTATGAGGTTCTCGAGGTCCCCTTCTCGAAGGTTGTGGTCGGCAGAGTGATCGAGATCGAGAAACACGCCGATGCCGATCGCCTCCGGTTCTGTCGCGTCGATCTGGGCGAAGATGAGCTCCAGGAGATTGTCTGCGGTGCATGGAATTTCGAGGTGGGCGACGTCGTGCCGGTTTCGGTTCCGGGTGCGGTTCTGGCCGGTGGGTTGGAAGTCGGGGTGCGAGCCATCCGCGGTGTGACCTCGCACGGGATGATTTGTTCGGCTGCCGAGTTGGGTCTGGGCGAGGATCAAGCCGGCATCATGGTCCTCGATCCGAGCACGCCGATCGGGTCGGACTTCGCTGATCAGGTTCCGCTTCCGGATGTCGTGTTCGACGTCTCCATTACTCCAAATCGACCAGACGCCATGTCGGTGGTCGGCCTGGCCCGGGAGTTCGCCGCCTACTACCAAACCGAGGTGAGGATGCCGGAGGCCGAGCCGGCAACAGTCGATCGCCCTTCGGCGGTCGGGGTGACGATCGAAGATGTGATCGGGTGCCCCCGATATGTGGGCCGAGAGGTCGACGGCGTAAGGATCGGTCCGTCCCCATTGTGGATGCAGCAACGTTTGCGTGCGTCCGATGTTCGACCGATCAACAACGTGGTCGACATCACGAACTATGTGCTTCTCGAACTGGGCCAACCACTACATGGATTCGACCTCGACAAGGTCGCAGACGAGAAGATCATCGTGCGCAGAGCACGGGCCGGCGAAACCCTCACCACGCTCGACGGGGTTGAGCGCGACCTCGACGTTCTCGACCTGATGATTTGTGACGGCGAGAGCATCGTGGCGTTCGCCGGAATCATGGGTGGTGAACAGTCGGAAGTCACGGACGCGACGAGTCGCGTCTTGATCGAGGCCGCCCACTTCCATCCGCCGTCTGTGATGTTCTCTTCGAAGCGCCATGCCCTTCGCACCGAAGCTTCCGCCAGATTCGAACGTGGAGTTGACCCGAACCTTTGCGCGCTGGCCGCGGCCAGGGCCGCGCACTTGATGGTTGAACTGGCGGGCGGAGAGGCATTCGCCGACGTCAAAGACGTTTATCCATCGATCATTGCACCATGGCAGGTCGATCTCGAAGTTGAGGAGATCGAGCGGATTCTCGGGATCCCCTTCGCGGCCGAGACCGTCGCTGAGTTGCTGGTACGGCTGGGGATGAAGGTCGAAGGCTCTTCGCCGCTCCGGGTAACAGTCCCGACCAACCGACCCGACCTCACCCGCTCCGTGGACCTCATCGAAGAGGTGGCGCGGTTGTACGGCTACGACCGGTTCCCGGAGACACTTCGAACCGGCCCGTCCGGCGGTTTGTCCAACGCCCAGAAGCGAGATCGCCGGATCCGCGAGATCATGGTCGGGCTGGGGCTCCATGAGGCGCAGACGATGTCGTTTCTCGGTCAGAGCGAACTCGATGCCATGAATCTGCCGGATCATGATCCACGGCGGGCAGCCATCCGGGTACGTAAGCCGCTTCGCGAAGAGGAGGCGTTTCTCAGATCCACTCTGCTGCCCAACCTGCTCAAGGCAGTCCAGTACAACGTGTCGCATGGCATGCCCGACGTCGGGCTCTTCGAGGTTGGTAAGGCATTCCTGGCAGAACCGGATAGCGAAGATCCGCGGATTCCGCACCAACCCACCCACCTGGCGTTTGCGATGGTCGGTCGCAGCGGGCCCGGCGGATTGCACGCATCCCTTCGTCCGACGGACGCCTACACGGCGACCGGCGTGGTGCGCGCACTGCTGGAGGCTCTCGGTCTCCGGGCCGAGATCCGCCAGGTTGCGTCCGACGGGTTTCATCCCGGACGGTCGGCGGAGGTGTACATGGGCGAACAACTCATCGGCGTTGCCGGGGAACTTCATCCGGCGGTCGGAAGAGCCTTCGGCCTAGAGGGTCGAGCGCCGCTGCCGAGCTCGATCTGGCGGGTTTGGTGGCAGACCGCGACTGGTGGCAACTCGAGGCACCCAGCACATATCCGCGGGTGGAGTTCGACCTGGCGTTCATCCTCGACGAGTCGACCTCGGCGGAAAGTGTCGTTCGATCGGCATCGAGTTCTGCAGGGGATTGGCTCGAAGAAATCTTCGTGTTTGATGAGTTCCGCGGAGGTTCTCTGGGTGAAGGCAAGAAGAGCCTGGCACTGCGTCTGATCTTCCGGGCATCAGATCACACATTGACCAACGAAGAGGTAACCCCGCATCGTGAGAGAATCATCGCCGCAGTGGCTGATGCCACCGGCGGTCGACTGAGAGGTACTTGATATGGACTATCTACGAGTTGCTGATTTCGGCGTCGATGGGCTCCGCAACGCTCTCGATCTTTCGCAAAGGGCCAAACAGAACCCTTCTGAATTCGGATCGGCCTTGACCGGACGTGAGGTCGGCCTGTTCTATATGAAGCCCTCGACAAGGACTCGGGTGTCTACGGAGGTTGCGGTCTCTCAGCTTGGTGGTCGGCCGATGACCCTGCGAGACGAAGAGGTGGGGTTGGGCAAACGAGAGGCTCCTGCCGATGTCGCCCGGACGCTCGACAGGTATCTGGACATTTTGGCGCTGCGCGTTTTCGACCATGAGCACCTCGACATCATTGCTGCCCATGCGGAGGCGCCGGTGGTCAACCTGTTGTCGGATCTCGAGCATCCTTGCCAGGCGCTGGCTGACGTTCAGACGATGGCGGAGGCGCGGGCGTTGCCGGGGTCGGTTCTAACGTTCATCGGCGATGGCAACAATGTATGTCACTCACTAATGACGGCGGCGGCAATGCTCGAGGTACAGGTGCGGGTCGCAGCTCCCGAAGGTTACGAACCACTGCCCGAATATGTCGAACTCGCCTCCAAATACAGCTCGGTGACCGTGACGACCGACGTCAATGCGGCCGTCGAAGGCGCCGATTTCGTGTACACGGACGTGTGGGTGTCGATGGGACAGGAAGACGAGGTAGCCGAGCGGCGGCGGTTGTTCGAGGGATACCGCGTAAATGAGGAACTCTTCGGACGAGCTTCTGATGAGGCCATCTTTCTGCACTGCCTTCCTGCTCACCGGGGTGAAGAGGTGACCGACGGCGTTGCCGATCATGCTCGCTCACGGATCTTCGATCAGGCAGAGAACCGCATGCACTCCTTCAAGGGAACCCTTCTTCACCTCACCCAGTGAGTGATCAGCTTCTCGAGTTGCTGAGTCTTCCGGTCGAGCAAGCCGCGCCGGCCCTCCTTGGCTGGCGGTTGCGCAGCGCCGTCGACGGCAATGTCACCGAGGTCGAATTATCCGAAGTCGAGGCATACGGTGGCGCTGATGATCCCGCCAGCCATGCCTATCGCGGTAGAACCGACCGCAATGCCTCGATGTTCGGCGAGGCCGGAGTTCTCTATGTCTATCGATCGTACGGCGTTCACTGGTGTGCCAACGTCGCTACCGGGCAAACCGGAGAGGGCCAGGCCATTCTCCTGCGGGCCGGCACTCCGACTGAGGGTCGTTCGATCATCGAAACCCGGCGGGGCCGGGCCGATCATCTGACCGATGGCCCCGGCAAGCTCTGTCGGGCACTTGCCATCAAGGGAGACCACGATGGAACGTCGTTGATCGACGGCCCGATCAGGCTGCTGCCTCCTCGCGAGATCGTGTACGGCTCAATCACGGCGATGCCACGAATTGGGATCAGTAGAGCAACGGAGTGGCTCTGGCGGTTCAAGTTGGCCGAGTAGGCGGCCTGTCCAAGTACCAGGTACCAGGTACTTCGTACGGCTGCACAGCAGCCGAGCTCTAGGGATTCACCCAAAGGATGATGGGACCCTCGTTGGGCTCGCCGCCTGCGGGATCTTGCTTCCAGACGACTCCCGTGCGCCGTTGGGCATCGGCAGGATTCGATTCGGCTTCAAACCGGAGGTCGACTTCGGACCCGATGTCTTCGAGTCGGGCCATCGCTTGCTGGAATGGATAACCGACCAGCGTTGGAAAGACTGTTCCGGGCTCCGGACCTGAAACGAGAATGCTGATCGTGCTGCCCGTTTGGGCCGGCCGTCCCGGAGATGGCACCTGATTGAACACAGTCCCGTCCGGAAGGTTCCCCGCTTCGGAATACTCCACCTGAATCCGATAGCCGGCCTCTTCTGCCAGATGAACCGCTCCGGCAATGTCCTGTCCGATCAGTTGTGGCACCTCGCCGGACCCGACGACCACCAGACCCAGTGGGTTGTGAATGTGGCAAATGACCGAGGGAACCTCACCGGTCGGCAGGTACACCCGCTGAACGTTCTCGCGCGGGCAGAGTGGTCCCGCCAATAAGCCGGTCGACACGTCGATGTCGACTGCGATCAGGTCGTCGACATCGGCAGTGGTCAACTGTCCGAAACCTGTGCTGACGAGAGCCGAGGACGTGAATTGTCCCCAGATCTGCGCCGGCCAGCTACCGCCGGTCACGTTAATGGGAGTAACGGGAGGCACCATTTCGATCTGTGCTTGCGGGTAGCCGATCCAAACGGCGGTGGCCAACTCGGGCGTATAGCCGACGAACCATGCATCCCGATGTTCCTGTGAGGTCCCCGTCTTGCCTGCAACAGGGCGACCGATGTCTGCACGGGCACCGGTGCCGCGAGCGACGACTGCACTCAAGGCGGCCGTGACCTGCTGAGCAACCGTCCTGTCGATGGCTTCAGTGATCACCGGCACCTCGGAATAGATGTTTCGGCCGTCGGATGTCTCGATGTGAGTTACGAAGATGGGGGATATATGCACTCCTTCGGCTGCGAAGGTCCCGTAGGCGGACGCCATATCGAGAATGGAAGCCTCTTGTGCTCCGAGTGCCACGGCATGAAATGGCTGCAAATCGGATGTGATGCCGGCGGCGCTCGCGACATCGACCACTGCTTGCGGCCCGACGACGTCGACGAGTTGGGCATACACGATATTGACCGACCAGACCGTACCGTCGAGCAGAGTGAGGTTGCCGAAATTGGCTCCCCCGTAGTTCTCCACCTGCCAGGGCCCCGATGGCGTGGAGATCTCAATCGAAGAGCCACCGGCAAATGTGGATGTGAGCGAAAACCCGCTTTCGAGGGCAGCGGCGAGGACGAAGGGCTTGAAGGCCGATCCGGTCTGGCGCAGCCCTTGAGTCGCAAGATTGAACCGGGCGACGGGGTCGTCGGGGTCGTAGAAGTCGACACCGCCGACGATCGCCCGAACGTAGCCGGTACGTGGCTCAACCGACGCCAGCGCCGCCGCCGGGCCGTCCTCCGGCAGGACGCCGGCAATCGCCAACTCTGCCGCTTCCTGAGTGAGTGGATCGAGTGTCGTGTGAATCTGAAGACCACCCCGGAAGAGGGCGTTGTAACGGTCGGTAGCCGTCGCTCCCAGCGATGGTTCGTCGAGCAGCAGTTGCTTGACTTCTTCTGTGAAATAGGGAAATCGCATCTGCTCCGGAGGCGCGGCTGGTGCCAGGCGAAGTGCAGCCGTGTCGGCGACCCCGGCATCTTCTGAGGTGAGCCATCCGAGGTCGACCATCTTTGCCAGGACGACTCTGCGGCGAGTGAGCGCTGATTCCGGGTGACGATATGGATCCGTTTTCGAGGGAGCCTTGATCAGGGCGGCGATGAGAGCGGACTCGGGGAGGGTGAGGTCGGAGACTTCCTTCCCGAAATAGTGCATGGCCGCCGCCCCAACACCGTACGCCCCGCCACCGAGATAGACGGTGTTCAGGTAGCGCTCGAGGATCTCTTCCTTGGTGAGGTTCTCCTCGAGCCGGAGAGCAAGGGTCGCCTCCTCGATCTTGCGATCCGCGGTCACCTCAGGGGTCAGCAGGACATTCTTCAGATACTGCTGGGTGATCGTCGATCCGCCCTGGACGATCGTGCCCGCTTCGATATTCTGCACGAGCGCCCGGGCAACCGATTTCAGGTCGACACCGGGGTGGGTCCAGAACCGTTCATCCTCGATGGCGACCACCGCGTCGATGAGGGACTGAGGGAGGTCCTCGTAATCGATCAGCACCCGGTCCTCTTCAGCGTGCCATTGGGCAAGTATTGAACCGTCGGCGGCGTAGACGACGGTGGTCAGACCGAGTTCACCCAGTCCCGGGTCGTCGAGAGGTTGATAACTGCAAGCCGCAGCGAGCATTGCTGCGACAACCGCCAGCGCCGGCAGTCGTTTCATGAGGGCCCTATCTCCAGGCGCGAAGAGTACCGGGGCTCGCCTGCAAGGAAGCGCATTTGATGAAAGCGGTTTCGGCTTCCCGCTAGGCTGCCCGCGCCATGACGAATGATCTCACGAAACTCTTTCGAGGAACCGACACGGTGCTCCCGGAGGGCGATCTCGAGCAACGTCTCGAGGAGGGCCGCCCGCTGCGGGTGAAGCTCGGGATGGATCCGACTGCCCCGGCGGTGACCCTCGGCTGGGCGGTGGTGCTTCGGAAGCTGAGGCAGTTTCAGGAGGAAGGCCACACGGCGGTGCTGATCGTCGGCGACTTCACCGCGCAAGTGGGTGACCCGTCCGGCAAGAGCGAGACGCGGCGTCGACTAACTGCCGACGAGGTGCGCGGTCATGCGGAGTCGGTGCTCGAAGGTTTCCGCAAGATCCTGCTTCCCGATCGTCTCGAGATTCGGTACAACTCTGAGTGGCTGGCCGCCATGGACATGGCCGACGTTCTGGACATGACCGGGCAGGTGACGGTTGCCCAGATGCTGGAGAGAAGCGACTTCGCCGATCGCTTCGACGCTCACCAACCGATTTCGGTAATGGAGTTCATGTACCCGTTGCTCCAGGGCATGGACTCGGTAGCCGTTGAAGCGGATGTAGAACTGGGTGGCGCGGACCAATTGTGGAACCTAATGATGGGGCGGGTACTGCAGGAGAGGCATGATCAACGGCCGCAGATCGCTATGACGATGCCTCTACTGGTCGGGACGGACGGCGAGCACAAGATGTCCCAGTCGCTCGGCAATTACATCAGCATCGATGATCCGGCCGACGATATGTTTGGCAAGGTCATGAGCATTCCGGACCGGCTAATGGTTCAGTATTTCGAGTTGGCGACCGATGTCGACCTCACCGAGATAGGAGCGATCAGCGACGGCTTGGTATCGGGTGATCTGCACCCCGGCGATGTCAAGCGGCGCCTGGCGACCGAGATCGTCGATCTGTACCACGGAAGCGGCGCCGGTATTCAGGCGGAAGCGGCGTTCGATCTGGTGTTCAAGCGTCATGAGGTTCCCGATGACATCGCTGAATTCCCGTTGCCGTCCGACGATCCGGTTTTCTTGCCGGTACTAATGAAGAATGCCGGGCTGGTCGGTTCTAGCTCCGATGGCCGTCGAATGGTCGGTCAGGGAGCTGTGAAGCTGAACGGTGAGGTGGTTTCGGACCTCGAACTCGATCGCAAGAAACTCATGGGCGGAGTGCTCCAGGTGGGCAAGCGCCGTTTCGTCCGGTTGAGCTGATATTCGAGGGTTCTCGGTTATGAGTAATGGGTTCTGTCTTGTGGTGGACCAGAACGCCTGAGACCTAGAACTCAGAACCCCGGCGGAGCCGGTCGAATGAATCCGCGATCGCCTGCGCCAACTCGTTCTTACGCCACAGCAGCACACTGGCGTGCCCGCCTTTGATCCACCGCATCTCAGATCCCGGCCAGTAGGCGTGCAAGGATTCGAAAGCGTGACGCGGTATGTACCCGTCGCCGGCGGGAGCGGCCAGAATCGCACTGGAGGCATGCGGCGGCGGCGGGAAGTTGAGGGCCGATGCTCCGCCGAGGGTCGCAGCAATCTCATCCTTTCGCCCAGTTCCGCCGAGCGCTTCCCAGGCGATCGCGTTGGTCAGCAGTCCCTCGCTCCACACGGGCCCGGGGGAGTGGGAGGCAGCGAGGCCGCCGGTCGCGATCGGAAAGGAGGCTGTGGCGCTGATCAATACAGCGACATTCCCTCCCATCGAGTATCCGGCGACGCCGAGTGGAGTCGTGCTTTGTCGTCGTTCGGCAGCGAGGATTGACCGGCCTTCGAGTACTGCCGCGGCGCCCATTTCAAAGAAGTCGATCACTGTGCGGAGTGGTTGGCCGGAAGTGGGGCGGCGGGTTCCGTAGTACGGGTTCTCGAGCAGGAGTGAGGCGATGCCGTGCTGGGCGAGGCGATCGGCGAGCTTCATGCGAGTGTTGAAGCCATGATCGTTGAAGGCGGCCATGAGGAGGCACACGCCCTTCGAAGTACCTCCGGGTGTCACCCGCCGGAGGGTCGCGATCCGGCTGGCGGGCGGAAGTGCTGCCGCGGCGGGGCTCTCGAATGAGCCGTCGGTGATGTGGAGGTTTCTATGAGTTGTGGTCGGGCCCCAGACGATGTCGATTGCCGGGACCGCACCAACCTGCCTCGCCCCGGCCTCGAGTCGGCGCAGATTGGTCTCGTCGCCCCAACCGTCGGCAAAGACGGGGTCGTAGAACCACGGGATGGCAGTGAAGGTGCCGGCCAGCCGATCGAGCCAATGCATGGAGGTACAACGTAGAACGTATTCCGCACAACGCAAAAGACGACGTTCTCGGAGCTGCCTCTAGGGGAGGACTTTCCAAAGTGGGCTGTCGTGGAGTCGTGGTACGTGATACGTTGTACATGTACGAAAACACGTACTCGGTTGAACTTGACATGGAATCCGAAGTGGCTAATGTCCTCCAGGCGACGGATCGCTCCGTCGTGTTCTCGGCCTGCCAGTCCTTAGGATCCGACAGGTCATCAGGAGAAATGGTACGCCTTTTGGCTGCCCGCAAAGGCAGGCAGGGCGAAGCAGGCTCTTTGACAACTAAACAGTGTGCCAAAAGTCAGTAAGGCGCTTGAGGCGTCCTGCTTTGCAGGACGGGCTCGAGCGGACCGTACTTGAATATGCCGGGTTACCTACCCGGCACACATCAGGTTCGAACTAATAACTTGACCTCTTTTATGGCCGAACTCCGGGTGACCGGGGTGAAGTCGAGAGTGTACGTTGGAGAGTTTGATCCTGGCTCAGGACGAACGCTGGCGGCGCGCCTAATGCATGCAAGTCGAGCGACGCATATCGGAGGAGTAATCCACTGGTATGACGGAGCGGCGAACGGGTGAGTATCACGTGAGAAACCTGCCCCGAAGACTGGGATAGCCCGGGGAAACCCGGATTAATACCAGATACTCTCTACAGATCGCATGGTCTGTTGAGGAAATGCCTTTACGCTTCGGGATGGTCTCGCGACCTATCAGCTAGTTGGTGAGGTAACG
>JAUVQS010000051.1 GCA_030598025.1 Acidimicrobiia bacterium
GGTTCTGCGGGTCCGTGGTGTAGGTACCACTCTGAAGTCGCAAGAGGCTGGCGAAGTCATCCGCCAGTCCCTCGACGTCGGCTATGTGCTGGAAGATTCCGATGCCGTAGTCCCGCACCGAGATCTCCGTGCCGGTGTTGGTGAGGCGACGGGTGATCGTCAAGTCAGGCGAATCTGAGTGGTCGAGAACGTTGTTGACCATCTCACCGAAGACGTACTCCTGTATGTCCTGCGCCTCGGCGGTTGAGTCGGGCGCCAGCAACTTGTCGCGGAGGTCGTTCCACAGGAGATGCTCCTGAACCATCTCGTCGAGCGGGAAGTCCCACCGATCATCGTATGGGCTGCGGTACCGGACGGAACGTCCCCGACTTGGCCCAACGAGTTCGGCGTCGCCGGCCTCCATGAGGGCACGCAGGTGATAGAGGACGGCCGGTCGCGTGAGCCCTGTGATCTCCAGCAACTGGGCCATCGTCACCGAGTCGTGGGCCTCGAGAGTGTGCCGAATCAGGTTCCGAGTTACTGACATGTTCTTTCATATTTTGACATTTGGAGAACAGATTACGCAATAAATGTCAAAATGTAAAGGAATCCGAGGTGGAATGCTTCCGGAGAAGCACGAGTGACGGCCCCGAGAGACACAATGCGTAGGGTGGAGTCGACGTTGGACGAAAGGACACCGAAATGGCGACAAAACTCGGCGAATGGGCCGTCAACTACCTCCCGGAAGAGGGCGGCCGGTATACGGGCAAGTTAGCTGTGACGGATGAACAGGTGGCGTTCCGATCTTTGTATGAGTCGAGCAACAAGACGATCGTCAAGGCGATCTTCCTCGACGTCGGCTCGTTTGCGGCCGCCGGCGGGCACTCGGTGTATCGCTACTCCAACGACGATGAAGCACGAGTCGAACTGCCGGTGACGGAGATCGCCGGAGTCAAGGCCAACAAGAAGGGGCTGATGAAACAGGCCGTCTTGACGATGCAGGGCGGAGAGGAGTTCGTCTTCGACTACGGCATGCTGTCGGTCAAGAAGATCGTCGCGGCCATCGAGTCGGTCCTCAACGGCTGACGGCCCCAAGAACCCGCACCTCTAGGTCCTCCGGCACCGACGGCCATCTGCCATCTGTGGTGATAATGACCGTCGCCCCATTGTGCAACGCGTCCGCGACGATCAAAGCGTCCGGCATCCGCCATTGCCTTCTCCGCCGATCGCGAAGCGCAAGCGCCCGGAGCGTTGCGGCGCGGCCGGCGACGTTTCGGTCGATCTGCCCGACCTGAATGCGGAGACCATCTAGGACGGAGCCGAACCAGGAGACCGTCGCACCGGTCATCAGAACCCCGACCATCAGTTCTGAATAGGCGACCACAGGAAGCAGCATTTCACCAGTGGACGCCTCGAGGATTGCCTCGACGGCAGCAGCGTGGAACGCGTCCGACTCGTCCAGGAACGCGACCAATACACCGGCATCGATCGCCGTCAGTCCCATTCGCCCCTCAGCCCTTCGACCAAATGACGATCGAGCTTGCCCGTCAGTGCCCCTGCATAGAACCGCACGGGATCCACCTCACGCTCGAGAATGATGCGGCCTCCCTCAGCCACCGACACCTTCAAACGATCACCCACCTCGAGGCCGGCTGCTCGTAGGGCGTCGACGGGAACCGTTATCTGGTGCTTCCGACTGACTCTGGTTACGCCTCTCTTTCGTTTCTTTACTTCTGTCATAGAAGTAAAGAATACCTCGATTGCCGATCGAATGGAAGGGAAGCCCGCGAGAGAGTTGTGAGCAAGCGACCTACGATGACCCCATGTCGACAAACCCATGCGTCCGTGGCCGTGTGACCGGCAACTCGCTGGCCGCCGACCCGAGAAGCCTGAATCGGCTCTTTGGCGGTGGAGAGGAGCTCCTGCCGTTGTGGATAGCCGAGCCATATGTCGATCTCGCTGAGGGAATCGTTGAGGCTGTGGAGGCCCGGGTCTCAACCAGTTGGTACGGGTACGAAACCCGACCACGTGAGGACATCGAGGCGTTCTGGGCCTGGATGTACAAGAGACACGAATGGGACGGATCCGGGCTGCCGACCTCGGTCAGTCCGAGCGTCGGGACCTCGATCGGGGTCCTGATCGAACAGCTGACGGATCCCGGCCAGGGTGTAATCCTGCAGCCTCCCGTATTCACCGACTTCAAACCGCTGGTCACGGCGGCAGATCGAACCGTCATACGCAGTCCTCTGATTCTCTCCGACGACGGCTATCGGATCGACTTCGACGACCTCTCCACCAAAGCGGCTGCCCCGGCCACCCGGCTGCTGATTTTGTGCAATCCCCACAATCCCGTCGGCCGGATGTGGACGGCCGACGAACTGGCCAGGGTTGCCGTGATCTGTGCAGAACACGATGTCTTCGTGCTCGCCGATGAGATTCATGCCGACCTGGCACTCACCCCGTTCAAGTTCACACCTTTCGCCACAGTGGTGGGAGACTCCGGCGTCTCGTGGGCAGCTACCCACGGGCCGATCAAGACGTTCGGCCTGGCCGGCGTGTGCGACACCCTTCTGGTGACCGACGACGAAAAGATCCGCGACCTCTTCCGGTCGAAGAGCTCTCAGCTTCACCTCAGCCGCAACAACGTTTTCGGAATGGCTGCCTTCCAGGCCGCCTACCGGACGGGCGGCGAATGGCTCAACGACCTCCTCAAACTGGTTGCTACCAATGTCGAACTGCTTCAAGATCGACTGCCGGGCGGTATCGACCTCATTGCGCCGGAAGCGACCTACCTGGCCTGGCTCGATCTCCGGCAGCTCAACATGGAAGTGCCCGAGCTGGCGGATTGGCTTTCAGCATCGGCACACCTCGCTCTGAGCCCGGGACACTGGTTCGGACGTGAAGGGGCAGGATTTGCCCGCATGACCATCGCTGCGCCAACGGAACAGATAGCGGACGCCGTTGATCGCCTCACCCAGGCGGTTGCCGGAATCTGATCGCTCCATCTGCCACGACACGAGGAAAGAGAAACACACATGGCCTGGATCGACGTCATCGACGAACACCAAACCGAGGGCGAACTGGCCGCCCTCTTCGAGGACCTGACCGACCCCCAATTCGGTCGAGTCGATCGCATCATGTCGATCCACTCCCTCCACCCAGCCGGGATGAGGGCTCACCACGACATGTACCGCGAAGTGATGACCGGGACGAAGACACTTCGCAAGGTCGAGCGGGAGATGATCGCCATCGTGGTGAGCGCCGCCAATGATTGTCACTACTGAGTGACCCATCACGGGCGCGGTCTGCGCCGTCTCCTCAAGAACGACGATCTGGCCCGCCGGATCCAGATTGATTTCCGATCGGCCGGTCTCGAATCCCGGCAACTCGCCATGCTTACCTACGCCGAGAAGCTGACGGTGACCCCGGGCGAGATGACGCCGGACGATGTCGGTGCGCTGCGTTCGGCCGGCCTCTCCGATCGTGACATTCTCGACGTGGTACAAGTCGTGGCCTACTACGCCTACGTCAACCGGATCGCCGATGGACTCGGTGTCGAAGTCGAACCGTGGGTCGAGGCCGCCATCGAAGAGGAGACTTCCGATAAGAGATAGCTTCCCCGTCGGGAACGACCCCCTCCGACCTCGTCGCTAGCGCTCCTCGCCCACCTCCCCCGCAAGCGGGAGGCGACTCTGAGGTTGCCAGACTCGCGTCCGATTCACGGCTTCCTTGGCTCGTAGCGCTTCGTCGAGGTCAACGCCGGCACGGTTGGCGATGGAAGCGAGGAAGATGAGCACATCAGCCAACTCATCGGCGACCTCACCCACCTCCGAGTCGGCATCAACGGCCAGACCCGACGATTTGCGGACCGCTTTGAACAACTCGCCCAACTCTTCGCCGATGAGCAGGCACTTCTCGAGGATCGTTTGATCGCTGAAGCCGCGGTCCTCTTCCAACCACTCGACATAGCGCTGCAACTCAGATAGCGACAACCGTTCTGGAATCTCCACGTAGCCCTTTCTAGCGGTTGGCACGGTGTGGGACCACCGCCACCTCTCCCCCACCCAACTCGATGATCCGAACGGAGGCACCGTACAGACGTTGAATGTTGTCGACCGTCAAGACCTCCCGCGGCTCGCCGACGGACTGCACTTCACCATCTCCGAGCATGATGAGCCGATCACAGAACTGGGCGGCCAGCGTGAGATCGTGAAGTGCACTGACGACGGTTAGCAACTGCTCCCGTCTGAGTTCGTCGACGAGTTCGAGCACCTGTTGCTGATGCCCGACGTCGAGGGCACTGGTGGGTTCGTCGAGTAGCAGAATCGGCGCCTGCTGCGCGAGCGCCCTGGCGAGAGCGACCAGCTGGGATTCTCCGCCGGACAGCGATCCGAGAGTCCGGAACGACAGGTCGCCGAGTTCGAGTCGCTCGAGAACGTCGACGACGACCTGGAGGTCGGTCCTGCCTTCGACGCCAAAATAGGAAATGTGAGGGGTACGGCCGAGCAGGACGTAGTCGAAGACGGTCATATCCATCGGGAGATTGGGCCGTTGCGGCACGACCGCGATCGAACGAGATCTCTCCGCCGAACTCATCTCAACTACGTTGCGGCCGTCGATCTCGACGCCGCCGTCGACGGCTACGGTGCCGACCACGGCACGCAGCAGCGTGGTCTTGCCAGATCCGTTCGGACCGACCAATCCGAGCCAGCTTCCCTCTTCGACATCGAGATCGACTCCGCGCAGCACCTCGGTGCCGTTGTAGCGGACCCGGAGATGGCGAATCGAGAGAGCCGTCATCGCATCCTCCGCGCTGATCGCATCACTACCGCGAAGAATGGGGCTCCGAGGAAGGCCGTCACAACGCCGATGGGGAGCTCCGCCGGCGACATCACGGAGCGTGCGACCAGATCGGCGGCCACGAGAAACGCACCGCCGAAGAGCGCCGACAACGGGATGATGACCCGGTAGCTCCATCCGGTGAGCAGCCGGACGGTGTGCGGGACAATGATCCCGACGAACCCGATCAATCCAGACACTGCCACGGCTGCTGCTGTTCCCAGGCTGGCGGCGACCACCACGGTGGCACGCACCCGTCCGGTCGAGACGCCAAGGCTCTTCGACTCTTCTTCCCCGACTGCCAGAACGTCTAGCAATCTTCTGTGCAAGAGGATGGCAACAGCGGCGATACCGGCGTAGGGCAAAGCCAGCAGCACCTCGCTCCATCCCAGGGTGCTGATGGATCCAAGGATCCATGAGTAGACCTCGCGCAGCGTATCAGTGTTCCTTTGCTGGATGAAGGTCTGCACGGCCGTCAAGAATGACGCGACCGCCACCCCGGCCAGTATGAGAGCCACGTTGCTGCGATCACCGAGTGTGCGACCGACCCCGTAGGTGAGCCCAACGCCGACCAGAGCTCCGGCAAATGCCGCGATGGGCAGCAGCTCGATCGGTCCAACCGCCGCTCCGGGAGCGAACACGAAAGCAAGCGTGGCCCCGAAACCGGCCCCGGCGGCAACGCCGAGGAGATATGGGTCGGCCAGCGGGTTTCGAAATACTCCTTGATAGGCAGCGCCAGAAATCGCCAACGTCGCCCCGACGATCGCACCGAGTACCACGCGGGGAAGCCGCAGTTGCCAGAGGATGTCGAGTTGGGTGTCGGTCAAGCCGTGCGAAACGTCGATGAACGGCAATCCGTCGGCCAGTGCTCGAAGGATCTCGCCCACCTCGATTCCGGCCGGACCGATCACCAGGCCACCTAATGCCGCGAGAAGTAGCGCCGCCACGCCCGCCGCCACCTGGCCCCAGCTGGGCCTAGTGGCCCTGGGTAGATCGGGCCCAACTACAAGCCGACTCTTCATCCGCCTGCCACTGACAGCGCGCCGACTGCGTCCGCGACCGTCTGTAGAAACTCGATGGTACGGGGGCCCCATCGCGAGGCAATATCGTCGTCGACAACGATTACCGAACCCATCTGAACCGCCGAAATGCTCTTCCAACCGGGCCGTGTCGAAATCGTGTCGAGCGATTCGCCGCAGCAATCAGTAACGAAGATGAGATCGGGGTCAGAGTCGACGATGTACTCGACGGACAACTGTGGATAGCCGAATCCGTCGACGTCGGCAGGATCGGCGATGTTCACCAACCCGAGCGTCTGGTAGACCCCTCCCACGAATGTCGACGAGGTGACCGTGTAGAACGTCGGGTCGAGTTCGTGGTAGTAGGTCAGGGGCTCGCCGAGATCCGGAAGTCCGGCCAGGGCCTCCTCGAGATCCGACTCCAACGCCTCGATCAACTGATCTGCCTCGGTCCGATGTCCGGCGGCAGCCCCGATCTCGTCGATTTGACCGAATATTTCCTCAATAGTGACGACGGCCGGCATCAGCATGACCGGAATGTCGAGGGCACCGAGAGTTGCGATAATGTCCTCGATATCGTTCGAAACGATGACCAGGTCCGGCTCATACGAGGCGATCGCCTCCATGTTCGGAGTGAAACCGGAGAGGTCGGTGATCGGTGCGGCAGCCGGGAATGTCGAGTATTCGTCGACCGCTATCACCTGATCACCTGCCCCAATCGCGAAGAGCATCTCTGTCGCCGTTGGCGAAAGAGAGATGATGGCTTCGGGCCTCTTCTGAATCACCAAGTCACCGTTGCCGGTAGCGACGGTGACGGGGAAATCATCGTCCACGACTGGAGGCATGACCTCCGGAATCGTGGTTTCGAGCGGAACCAGAACCGTGGCCGGCGCCGACTCGCCGAAACTGGTCTCCGTCGAGACGGATACTCCACAGGCGGCTACTGCCAACGCCAGCGCAACGACGCCGGCAATCCTTCCAACAATCAAAACATCCTCCAGTTCTGGAGGATGAAGGGGGCCTTGGTGACCTGGTGACCAGGTCACGAACGCTGCCTTCACCCGAGACTTGTTCGTGGCCGTCGAGTCAGTCGTCCTGGCTCATCCCCTGAGGGGGCTTCACAGTTGCGGGACAGCATCGGATTCTCACCGAACTTCGCTACCTCAACGGCATCCGGATTCTTGTGCCGGACAAGATCAGGATAGCCGCGGAACACCAGACTCGTTCTATCGTCACTCATTCGCCCCCAATTTTGGGTACTGAGCGACGCAAGAACGGGGGCGAGGGATCGAGTAGCGTGAGTCGGTCGATTGGAGGACGCATGGCCGAACCGATCCGCACCGGAGACGACTACATCGAGAGTCTCCGCAACCGCAACCTCACAGTGTTCCTCATGGGAGAGAAGGTCGCAGAACCGGTCGATCACCCAGTGATTCGCCCGTCGATCAATGCTCTGGCCGCCACCTATGATCTCGCGGTCGACCAGCCCGATCTAGCAGCTGCCGACTCTTCGATCGTCGATGCCCCGGTCAACCGATTCCTCCACGTGACCGAGAGTGCGGACGACGTCGTCGCACAGAACAAGATGCAGCGCAAGCTCGGCCAACTCACCGGAACCTGCTTCCAGCGTTGCGTTGGCATGGACGCCATCAACTCGACCTTCTCGGTCACATTCGACATCGATGCCGAACACGGGACCGCCTACCACCAACGCTTCACGACCTGGCTGGCTGAGATGCAGCGAATGAACTTCGTGATCGGTGGAGCAATGACCGACCCGAAGGGCGACCGCTCCAAGGCACCCTCCGAGCAAGCCGATCCAGATATGTACGTCCGCGTCACCGAACGACGAGGAGACGGAATCGTGATCCGGGGCGCCAAGGCCCACCAGACGGGCGCCATCAACTCCCACTGGTTCATCGTGATGCCGACAATCCGACTCGGGGAAGCCGACCGCGACTACGCCGTGACCTGCGCCGTACCGGTTGAGGCGCCCGGCCTCACCTACATCTATGGGCGACAGTCATGTGACACCCGGATCCTCGACGGTGGCGAAATCGATGCCGGTAATGCCCTCTACAGCGGTCAAGAAGCGATGATCATCCTCGACGACGTCTTCGTCCCCTGGGAGCACGTCTTCATGGACGGCGAGTTTGAGTTCGCCGCCACCCTCGTCGAGCGATTCACCAGCTATCACCGGCGCAGCTACGTGTGCAAGAGCGGCGTCGGTGACGTGTTGATCGGGGCGGCAGCCCTGGCCGCCGAGTACAACGGCGTCGAGACGGCTTCCCATATCAAGGACAAACTCGTCGAGATGAACCACCTCAACGAGACGATCTACGGCGGGGGAATTGCTGCCTCACATGAATCGTTCCAGACCGACGCAGGCAACTGGGAGAACGACGCCTTGCTCGCCAACGTGTGCAAACACAACGTGACGCGTTTTCCCTATGAACTAGGTCGGCTCGCCCAGGATCTGGCCGGCGGCCTGATGGTGACGATGCCCTCGCAACAGGACTTCGAACATCCCGAAGCAGGTCCGATCCTCGAGAAGTACCTGCAAGGACGCTCCGACGTCTCGACTGAGGATCGGATGCGAGTGCTGCGCCTGATCGAGAACATGACACTCGGGCGCAATGCGGTCGGCTATCTCACCGAGTCTCTGCACGGTGCCGGTTCGCCGCAGGCCCAGCGCATTTTGATCGGACGGCAGTCCGACATGAACAAGAAGAAGTCTCTTGCCAAAAAGTTGGCGGGCATTGGTGAGTGATCATCCGCATGTCGATCCGCGTGCGGCGCGGTTCGAGGAATCGGGAGTCCTGTGGTGGACGAGCATGCGCACCTACCGGCCGGGTGACTGGGCGCACTACGCCCTAGCTATTCCCGGGCTGTTGCTGAGTTTGGTCTTTCTATGGGTGGGATTCAGCAACGACACCCTGACGACTTCCTGGGCTACGCCCGTAGTCATCCTGGGTTTGTTGGCGTACGGTTGGTTCGCCCTGACCAAGAAGTACAACCGGCGTACGGTAACGCTCGATTCCGAGCGCCTGCAGGCATGGGACGGTCCCCTCTTCAACCTTGCCAGAAAGGTGAGCGTTCCCGTCGCCGAGATCGGCAAACTCGAAACCAGCGAGGTGACCAGCTTCACCATGCCACCCACACAGATGGTCAAGACCTACAACGTCGACGCCCGTGGAGTGCGCGGCCACATCATCAAGAAGCTCGCCACCGCAGAAGAGACCGACACGGTCCGCGCCGGGCTGGTGGCCGCCCTCACCGTTCCGGTTGGTCGCTCGGGCATCTGCATTGCACCCTGAAACGTACTCCACTGTCAATGCTGCCGCTTGGTTCCCGCTCTCCGACCCATACCGCCTAGCGGGCCGCTCCCAGCACGACGAACACCGTCGCGGTAGCTACACGGGCCGCATCGCCGGTCTCCTCAACCGCGGAGCCGGCGGCCACCAACAGATACTGGATGAGCGTTGCCGTCACCGGGACGTCGAGATTGGCTCGGAAGACGCCGAGATCCACGCCGGATTCCAGGATCTCGGCAATCAACCGGCGAGCATCGCGTTTGTGATCATTCAGCCGGCCCTGGGCCTCGGGTGACAGGCTTGCCTCCCACGGACCGGCGTGTGCACCATGATCGCTCAATGCCACCGAGTGTCTCACCA
>JAUVQS010000035.1 GCA_030598025.1 Acidimicrobiia bacterium
GGTGCCTCAACGAAGTCCCACTCGGTGCTGGCGCCGGAGAAGCGAACGAAGTCGGCCTTCGTCAGCGACATGTGGAGGATGTGACCGAATTCATGGAAGAGTGTGACAACTTCGTCATGCTGAAGAAGTGACGGCTTCTCATCGGTCGGTTTGGTGAGGTTGGCGACGATTCCGGAAACGGGCGTCTCGTAGCCGCCGGCCTCCAGGCAATGGCCGGCAACCAGCGGGAAGGCGGCGGCGTGGGTGTACTTGCCGTCGCGAGGGAAGAGGTCTGCGAAGAAGTGGGCGATCCGCTCTCCCGATCCTGCGTCGCGGATCTCGTAGAGAGAAACGTCCTCATGCCAGGCCCGCGTCTCTTCGATCCGTTTGTAGCTGAGGCCGAAGACCTCCCCGGTGATGGCGAACATGCCTTCGATCACCTGCTCGAGTGGGAAGTATTGCGCTACCTCGTTCAGGTCGACGCCGTACTCCTCCTTACGAAGCTTCGTGTCGTAATAGCGGAAGTCCCACCCGCGGAGGGTGTCGTCGTGACCGTCGCGTCTGAGCAGATCGGTCATCGCCGTGGATTCCTCTGATCCCCTGGTGGTCAGCGGTTCGATGAGGCCCTCATAGAACTCGAAGACGGCCTCGGGTCGCTTGGCCATCTTGACTTCCATGCCGTGGTGGGCCCAGGAGGCGTGCCCGAAGTTCCCTGCGATTCTCTCCCTGATCTGCACAGCTTCTTCGAGGATGGGCCGGTTGGCTTCAACGGCCTGCGTGTTGAACTTGAAGGTGAGCTCTTCGCGGAGATCCCGACGGGTGGCGTTTTCCATGAAGGGAACGACGTCCGGATAGTCCATCGAGACCTTGAGGGTGCCCTCCTCGTCTCCCGGCTTGAGACGGTCGGCGTAACCGTCCGGTAACCCATCGAGGTCGTCCGGCGTGACGATCAGGTAGTCCTCGTACTCAGCGAGGTTCTTCGAGAAGGCCACCGAGAGTTCGACCAGGCGGTCCTGGTGCTGCTTGAGTTCGGCCCGTTCCTCCTGGGACAATTCGTGGCCGGCGCGACGGAAGTCCCTCATCGTGAAATCGAGGAGGCGGCTTCGCTGGGGTGTGAGGCTTGCGGCTTCGGCGGTTGCGGAGAACTCCTTGACCGCCGCATAGAGATCCTCTCGGAACTCGAGTTCGACTTGCCACTTGGTCAGACGTTCTTCGGCTGCTCGGGCGGTGTCCCGCACGTCCGTATCCGTCGAAACGTTGCCGAGGAATGGGCCCCGGCCATAGGCATGGCTGGTCAGGACCGCGAGTGCCTCTATTGGCTGCATCGTGTTGGCGAAGGTCCGATTTCCCGAGACGTTGACGATTTCGCGAATTAGCTGATCGCCATCTTCGATCGTCTTATCGACAACTGCGGCAATGGACTCGCGGGTGGCTGAGGTGTAGTCGAATGGCATGGCCAGACGATAGTGCCGTACTGCTTCCGTGAACTCGGAGTGACCTACGGTTGGCCATCTGGTTGGAGTCGGTGTGGCGCAACTCCGGGCCGCTGTCGGGTGCCGTGAACCGGTACGCTTCCTCCATGGATGCAGGCCTGAGAGGATCGAGAGTCCTGGTAACGGGTGGGGCCGGGGGAATTGGTGCGGCTGTCGTGCGTGCTTTCGCCGCTGAGGGAGCTTCCGTCGCCGTTCACTACAACTCTTCCCGGGAACCGGCCGATGCGCTGGCCACCGAAGTCGGTGGCGTGGCATTGGGCGCGGACCTCACGATCGAGGAAGAAGCGGCTGAACTCATTCCGGCGGCTGTCGCCGGCCTCGGGGGCCTCGATGTGTGCGTGGCCAACGCCGGCGCCTATCCGGCAGATCCAATGCCGCTCTGGGAGTTGTCGCTCGCCAGGTGGAGACGGGTGCTCGACGCCAACCTGACGTCGATGTTCCTCACCGCCCGCGGGTTCCTTCGCCACGTTCGCAGCACGGGCCGGGGCAATCTCGTGTTGGTCGGCTCAACGGCCGGGACCTTCGGTGAGGCGGGTCATGCCGATTACGCGGCGGCCAAGGGAGCGATCATGTCCGGGTTGCTCACCTCGCTCAAGAATGAAGTCGTTGAACTGGGCCCGGGTGTGCGCGTGAACGCGGTGGCGCCGGGTTGGACCGCCACCCCGAAGCGAGTCGAGGCCGGCATCGATCCGGCGACCATTGAGAGCGCGACAGCGACCATGGCTCTCAAGAAGTTGGCCACCCCCGTTGATGTGGCGTCGCAGGTGGTCGTCCTCGCCTCCGACCGCCTCTCTGGTCACATTACGGGCGAGGTCGTGACGGTGGCCGGCGGCATGGAAGGCCGCCTCATCTGACTTTTCTCGGCAATACTGTTGTCCTCGACGCGCCACAGCATTGCCGAGAAGATCGGATGAATTTTCTTAGCAATACTGTTGTTCCCCACGCGCTGCAGCATTGCTGAGAAATATCAGAAGAAGAGCATTCGGGTGGCGGCGACGACCGCCATCACGATGATCACCCAACGAATCCAGCCTGCCCCCTTCTTGACGGCCAGGCGGGTGGCGAGAATGGCACCACCGACGTTGCCGATTCCCATGACCAGCCCATACGACCAGTTGACCTGAGCGGCGGAAGCGAATAACAGCAGAGCAACCGGCGTGTAGATCAGAATCAAGAACACCTTGGCGGCATTTCCACGGACGAGGTCCATTCCACCACCAATCACCAGTGCCGCCAGCAACAGGAATCCCACTCCTGCTTGCACGAAACCGCCGTAGAAGCCCACTCCGAAGAAGATGAGGCTTCTCACCGGCTCCCGGATCGATCGCTCGTGGCCGCCCAGCCAGCGCGAGGGTTTGATCAAAACCGAAAGAGCGACCAGGACGAGCACGAAGGCGAACACCGTCTTCATCGAGTCCGAATCGAGCCTGGTAGCGACCCACGCGCCTGTAATCGCACCCACGACCGTGGCCGGGACCAGGGGGAGCACCTTCCTCCAATCGAGCTTCCCGGCCCGGCGGAATCCGGTCACGGCAGCTACCTGAGCCATCAAGATCGCGATCCGGTTTGTGCCGTTGGCGAGGCCGGCATCGCCGAGCGCCTCGAATAGCACCGGGATGGTGATCACCGACCCACCGCCTGCCACGGTGTTGACGAACCCGGCCGCGAATCCGACGGCGATGAGCAAGAGGGCGGTCAGCGGTTCCACGCAGCGGATGTTAGGCCCGCGGGACCTGCCGGCGACCGGCGTCGGGCAGATCGCCGCAGCGGAGAATATGATCGAGGCATGAGCGAAGAAGTGCGGGTATCGACCATCATGCATGACACCGTCGACCTCGATGGAGCCGTCACCTTCTGGACCGCGGTACTGGGCATCGACGTCCTCGAACGGACCGGCAGCTATGTGTATCTCGGCCGACTCAGCGAAGATGGCCCACACCTTGCCTTCCAACTCGTTCCCGAAGAGAAGCAGGTCAAAAATCGCCTCCACCTCGATATCAGCGTTCCCGACCGGGACGCATATGCAGCCAGGATCGAGGACCTTGGTGGTCGTAACCTCGGCGAGCATCAGGAGGGCGATTTTCCGGCCTGGATTGTTATGGCCGACCCCCAGGGCAACGAGTTCTGCATCTACGACGGCCGTTCATGAAATAGCCGGCCCTGAGCGGATGTGGTGCTCAGGTTTCCTCCTCCGAAGGGGGAGGTGTTCCCCGGTCCGGAGGGCCGGGGAGCGGAGGGGGACAGACCAATGGGAGCGCGCGAAACCCTTGGATCGGTGTGATCGGTCGGTCACACTGTGTGGGTGTCCCGATCAATCGTCGTCCTGGCGCTGCTCGTCGCCGGCTGCAGTGCCGGCGTCGAGGTGGCGGCCACAACACCAACTTCCGCGCCCGTCACGACTTCCACCACTCCGGAACCGGCTGAGACTTCGACGACCTCGACGACTACATCTCCCACCACGATTGCCACGACGACCACGACGAC
Source organism: Acidimicrobiia bacterium (assembly GCA_030598025.1). GTDB lineage: Bacteria > Actinomycetota > Acidimicrobiia > Spongiisociales > JAHEDJ01 > JAHEDJ01. Next base: position 3,957 of record JAUVQS010000035.1, read on the forward strand.
GATGCCCCCACCTGACCCGATTGTTCTGATCTTTGGAGGTGACGTCTCATTGACCCATGGTTTGTCTGGCTTTGATCCATTCGAGGAGATTGAGCCCTGGTTTTCGTCGGCTGATCTGGCGTGGGTAAACCTCGAGACGGCCATTGCGGAGGAAGGGCTCGGCATACCGGTAGACAAGAAGTACGTGTTCAGATCGCCTCCCGTGACTGCCGACCTGCTGGCAGCCGCAGGTGTCACAGGGGTCGCCCTCGCCAACAACCACACTCTCGATGTGGGCGTTGCCGGCCTCGAGAGGACCATTGAGCTGCTCGACGCCTCCGGCGTGGGTCACGCCGGAGCGGGCCCGAATCGGGACGAAGCGTACGCGCCGGCGGTGCACCAGATAGGGGAGATCTCAATCGCGATTGTGTCCTTTTCCCGTGTTCTATTTGATTCGTCGTGGACGGCTTCCGAGGACGGACCCGGTCTCGCCTCCGCCTATCACCCCTTCATTGAACGCTCGAATGCTGCGGTCGAAGACGCGGCCCGATTGGCCGATGTGGTGGTGGTGATGGTGCATTGGGGCATTGAGCGCAATGCCTGTCCGGAGCCGTATCAGCGGGAACTGGCCTCCGGCTGGGCCGAATCCGGCGCCGATCTCGTCGTCGGGAGCCATCCGCATGTTCTTCAGGGTGTCGAGCGTATCGGCGATACGTGGGTCATCTACTCGACCGGGAACCTCGCCTTCCCTTCGGCACTCTCAGACGACGCAACGCAGACTGCTCTCTTTGAGGCGACCGTCGATGAGGACGAGCTTCGGTTGGCGGTCCGGCCACTCAGAATCGTTGGTGGGCGGCCGACCCGGGCCTCCGACGCCGATCGGGAGATCATCCTCGAAACCCTGAACAGTCGTTCGTTGAATGCCTCATTTGACTCGGACGGGCGCGCCATGGCCGGGGTCGGCGCCTCACCCTGCGGTTAGGTGGCTTGCCAAACGACCGGGTCGGCAGGCAGGGTTACCGGCTCTCCGTCGATCCAGGTACCAGCAACGCTGGTTCTCCGAAGAGCGTCCGGCGTCACGTTCAGAGGGTCCTGATCTACTACGGCGAGATCGCACGGTTCTCCAACCTCCAGCATCGGTGAACCGATGGCCGCGGCCGCTCCGGTGGTGAAGAGAGCCAGCGCTTCGGCAGCATCCACCCGCTGCGCGGGTGTGAGACCAGCCCGGTCGCGCGCAGCGGCCATGCCCCACCATGGCGAAGGTGGCTCGACCGGACAATCCGAACTGCCGGCCAACGGCACGCCGGCGTCTAGGAGCGACCGGAATGCATAGGTGCGTCCGATACGGTCGGATCCGACTCGACCTTCCAACCACTTCGCCTCAGACATCAGGAAGGCCGGCTGCACGACTGCGGTGACCCCGAGTGCGGACAGGCGCGCCAGGTCTGGCGCGGTGAGAACGGAGGCGTGCTCGATGCGGAGGTCGGTGGGATCGGCTCCTTCTTCGATCAGCGTTTCATAGAGGTCGAGCACCGCTCCGTTGGCTCGATCGCCGATGGCGTGCACAGCCACCCGGCCGCCCATCGACAGTGCCGCCCTCGCCATCTGCCCTGTGCCGGCGTTGATCCTCATGATCCCCAGAGTGTCCTGATCGGCGAACGGCTCATGCATCGCCGCGGTGTGTCCACCGAAGCTCCCGTCTGCAAACTGCTTCACACCCAGGAAACGGACCCGCGGGCCCGCCGCGGACAGACGCCCGGCGGCCGACTCGAGCACCTGCGGGTCGTCTGTCGTGACCAGTACCGACATCCGGAGCGGAAGATCGGGTCCGACCTCCGTCAGGAGGTCCAGTTCATTGCCGACTCCACACCACAGGTCGCCGCTCATGTCGATGATGGCCCCGATCGAGGTCAGTCCAAGTGAAGCCAGTCCCTCCATGGCGGTCAGTAATTCCCCGGGTGCAAGGCCGCTGGTGCGGTTCCCGACCGGTCCGGCCACGAGCGCGATGGCCGTCTCTCGCAGAACTCCGGTCGGGACCCCGAGTTCGTCACGATCGAGCGATCCACCCGCCGGATCTTCCGTCGAAGCCGTGACCCCGGCGAGTTCGAGTGCGGCGGTGTTCGCTACCGCCACGTGCCCGCAGTAGCGGTAGATGAGAACCGGCCGATCATCGACCATCGAGTCGAGGTCCATCCGGGTAGGAAGCCTTCCGAGTGACTGGTCGTCGAGGCGGGAACCAACCAGTGAACTCCCCGGCTCGAGACCGTCGGCGGCCTCTCTAACCAGGTCGGCCAGGTCGGCCATATCGCGGGCTTCATCAACCGTCAGGCGCATCAGAGCGGCTGTGTAACCGAGAGGATGGAAATGCGCGTCGACCAACCCCTGCGTGATCACGCGGCCGGAGTAGCGTTCCTCGGCTAGGTCGGAAACGCGGAGATCCTCCGCCAGGCCAATGGCTTCAATCGAGCCGTCTGCAACTCGCACCGCGTTGCCGGCCCGGCCGGAAGCTGTGACGATCTTGTCGGCGACGATGAGGCGTCGGCGCATTCAGGCCCCACAACCCATTATCCATCCCTTGACAGTACGTTCTGGATGGACGGTTGCAGAAGCGTCTCCAGCGAGCGGTGAATTCCTCCATTGGTTGCGACAACCAACCGATCGTTGACCAGCGATGATCGTCCCGCCTCGTTGGTGACGCGCCCGCCGGCCTCCTCGACGATGAGGATGCCGGCGGCAACGTCCCACGGCTTGAGACCGAATTCCCAGTATCCGTCCAACCGACCGGCCGCCACCCAGGCGAAGTCGAGCGCGGCGGTGCCGAATCGCCGGACGCCGCGTGCCACCCGGAGCGCGTCCGTCACGGGTGCGGTATAGGCGTCGGCTCGTTCTTGTCGATCATATGGGAACCCGGTTACGAGAAGGCTCGATCCGAGGTCGGATCGCTCGGAAACCCGGATCGGCTTGCCGTTGAGCATTGCCCCTTCTCCGCGACCGGCTGCGAACACGTCATCACGCATCACGTCGACAATGACCGCCGCCAGAGATTCGTTGCCATCCCACAGCCCGACCGACACCGCGACATGCGGCACGCCGGCGACGAAGTTGACGGTGCCGTCCAGTGGGTCGACTATCCATCGCCGTCCCGCCCCGGCCGAGTCTCCGCCGCTCTCCTCTCCGAGTACCGCGTCGTTCGGACGAAGGGCGTGAATGACGGTCAGAACCGCCTCTTCCGACTGACGATCTGTGGCGGTGACCGGGTCGACGGCCCCCTTCATCTCAGGGTCCACCGGCCCTCCGAATCCGTTGCGAACGACCTCCGCTCCGGCGAGAGCTGCCTGAATGGCGATATCCAGATCTGTTGGTGATGTCATACAGCCGACATTAGGTGAATCCGGGGGGCCGCGGTCCGTTGTGGCGTCGAAGCTGAGATGCCATACAATCGGACGCCATGGTTTCGTTGTTCGTTGCCCTCACCGCCGCCTTGCTTGCCGTTCTCGGCTTTCCACCCTTCGGGCTGGGTTTTCTCACCGTGCCGGCGGTCGCCATGTTGCTGTGGGCGCTACGCAAGGCGCCGTCCCGATCGGTGGCGATCCTGGCGGGAGCCGCCTACAGCATCGTCTTCTTCGGTCTGCTCATGTGGTGGATAAGCAGAACGGAAGAGATTGCACTCCTGGCGCTGGCCATTGCGCAAGCCCCCTTCCTGGCGGGGTTCGGCTGGTTTGCCTTCAGTCGGCGCGAACTGCCCTTGTGGGCTTGGACCGGGGCCATCACCGGTGGTTGGGCACTCATGGAGATCTTGAGAGGCTGGATACCGTTTGGCGGGCTCACCTGGGGTGGACTCGGGTACTCGCTGGCCCCATACGCGCCCGCCCGGGGTGCCGCTGCGCTGATCGGGGTGGCTGGTTGGTCGCTGGTCATCGTGATGACGGCCGCGGTTGCCGTGCACCTCTTCGACCGGCGTGGCGACACTCGACTGTTCCTCCTGCCGGTCGGACTGTGGGCTGTGCTGCTGACGGTCGGGGCGTTATGGCCGGCCGTCGCCGACGGGCCGGAACTGCGAGTAACGGTCGTGCAGGGGAATACTCCCTGTGTTGAACATTGCGCCGGCGACCGGGTCGCTACCTATGAGAACCACCTCCGCATCACGGGCACCCTGCCGGCCGGTTCCGCCGATCTGGTCGTATGGGGGGAGAGCGCGACGGGCTTCAGCACAGATCCACTTCTCAACCCGGATGTTGCTGCGGCGATCAAACGTGAGGCCGGCCGCCTCGATTCGTACATCCTGGTCGGCGGAGACCGTCCACTGGGCGATGCACACTTCGTCAACGCCAACATGTTGTTTGACCCGGCCGGGACTTATCTCGGGGAGTACAACAAACGACATCCCGTTCCCTTCGGAGAGTACGTTCCCTGGCGATCAGTCTTCGGCCTGATCCCGGCCACCGACCGGGTTCCGCTCGACATGATGCGCGGAGAGGGACCCGTTGTGTTCGACCTCGGCGCAGGCAAGATCGGGTCGATCATCTCCTTTGAGGGGTCCTTTGCCAGATACACCAGGGACCACGTTCGAGACGGCGCCCAACTGATGATCGTCGCAACCAACGAACGGAGTTACGGCATTGGTCCGGCGGCGGATCAGTTGATCGATATGACCAGGATGCATGCCGCAGAGAATGGAATCGACCTGATTCAGTCGGCCATTACCGGCAAGTCGGCCATCATCAAGGATGGTGGTGAGATCGCAGAGATCACCGATCTCTATGAGGAGGCGGTTATCAGCGGAACCGTGCGACTCCGGTCTTCCGGCAGAACGCTCTCCAACCTGTGGGGTGATTGGCTTTCCTGGCTCGCGGTGGCCGGACTGTTCGTCTACCTCGTGCGAGCGCGATTTGCTCGATATGCCCAAGGAATCTGATGTCCGAGACCTTCCCTTCAGCGTGCTCTCCCGCTTGCGGGGGAGCTGGCTCGCTGCGAAGCAGCGAGATGCGGAGCCGGACTGAGGGGGTGTTGCAGCAGCGCAGTCTTGTTCCTGTCGGTGTCTTCTGGCTGCCCCCTCCGTCGTCGAATTCTTCGGATTCGCCACCACCTCCCCCAGCTGCGCTGGTGGAGGACGTTTTGAGGCGTACAAGGTGTCGGATCCAAACCGCGACAGATCAGCTCGTGCGGGCGCGTCTCGGGCGACGTCGGAGCAGTGAAGGGCCACATAATGGCCCTTCACACACCGACTCCTGAGAACCCGAGGTCCTCGCCAGGGACAAGCCGGCGATATGCAAGTTCTACGCCTGCATCTGCCCCAAGTCCACTTCTTCAGGGGACCGTTGAGCGAGCGTCAGTATTGACTAGTCACGGTCCGGACAATTGGAGTGACGGCGGCTATTTGCTCTCGTAGGCGGTAAGCGCCTCGTCGACGACCTCGATTGCCGCGTCGAGTTCGTCCGCCGTTGCAGTGAGCGGCGGTATGAACCGGATGACGTTGCCGTCCGGTCCGCAGGCAATCACGATCAGCTCATGCTCGAGTCCGTAGGCAGAGATGAACTGCATGGCGTCCGGATCAGGCGTGCGCAACTCCCGGTCGGAAACCAACTCCACTCCGATCATCAGCCCCAAACCTCGCACGTCTCCGATCGTACGGTGGCGGGCCTTCACGTCCTCGAATCGCTCAAAGGCCCGCTTGGACAGGTCTCGTGCATGAGGGAGAAGCGGTTCCATCACGTCGATCACTTTGGCCGCGGCCGCGCAGGCGACGGGGTTCCCACCGAAGGTCGTGCCATGGGCACCGACCGGCCACTGGTTGATCATCTCAGCGGACGCTCCATAGGAACTCAGGGGCAGGCCGTTGGCGATTCCTTTTCCCATGACCATGATGTCCGGTCGAATTCCGTAGTGATCGGCCGCGAACCAGTTGGCCGTGCGACCGAATCCGGTCTGCACCTCATCGAAGATGAGCATGATCCCGTGTTCGTCGGCCAGGTCTCGGAGGGCCTGGAGGAATCGGGGCGGTGCCGGGTAGTAGCCACCCTCGCCCTGGACCGGTTCAACGAGGAGGGCGGCGATGTTGTGCGGCATGACTTCGTGTTTGAACTTCTTGGCGAGTTCGTCGAGGGCGAGATCGGTCGCGTCATCATCGGACATTCCCCAGCGATACGGGTGTGGGAAGCCGGTGACGAACACCGAGCCAAGGATGGGGTGGTAGTTCTCGCGGTATTTGGCGTTGGAGGTCGTGTAGGCAACCGATCCCATCGTCCGTCCGTGGAATGCACCGCGAAACGCAATGACACCCTGGCGCTTCGTCACGTAGCGGGCGAGCTTGACGCCGGCTTCAACGGCCTCAGCACCCGAGTTGGCGAACCCGAACTTCTCGATGCCTTCGGGATTGATCCTCCGGAGGCGCTCGGCCAGGTCGACCATGGAGTCGTACCGAAACACACAACCGGCGTGAGCGAGTTTGCCCAGTTGCGCCTGCGCGGCGGCAACAACTTCAGGATGGTTGTGGCCGAGGTTGACGACGGCGGTTCCGCACGCGAAGTCGGCCCATCTGTTGCCGGCCGCGTCGTAGACCCAGGGTCCTTCGGCGTGGTCAATGTGTACATCGGTGTCGAAAGCCAGCATGGGCGCGACGGTGCTCTCGGAACGGCGCAGTAGATCGCCCATCGGAGGCTCCTTTCGGTCGACTGTCGGGTGCGGTGGCGCACTGTGCGGTCAACGGGACTCGCACGACCGGGCGGGAGGTGGCCGCCTTCCCTCTCATTGTGCCACAGGAGAGTCGAGGCTGGCCCGGCGACACAGATGCGGCTCGGGATGCGGCCGAGAGCCTTGCTAGTTCACCAACGAGACTTCGGTCGGTCCCTCGACGACTCGGCCGATCAGATGTGCCCGGTGTCCATGACCCTTGAAAGCCTGCACTACGGCGTCGATCCCGGCGGGATCTACGACCGCGAGGTAACCGATTCCCATGTTGAAAACCCGGTACATCTCGTCGTCGACGACCGACCCCCATTGCTGGACCACCTCGAAGACGTTGGGCCTGGTCCAGGAGCTCTGGAATATTTCGGCACCGAATCCTTCCGGCAGGACACGAGCCAGGTTGCCGGGGATTCCGCCGCCCGTCACATGAGCGAACGCGCGGGCATAACCGGTGCCGGCCGCGGACAGAATGGCCGGTGAATAGATGACCGAAGGCTCGAGAAGAACTTCTCCGATCGACCGGTCTTCGCCGGGGAAGCGATCGTCGAGCGAGCGATCACCGACGATGGCCCGCACCAGCGAGAACCCGTTGGAGCGCAGGCCGGGGCTCTCAACACCGATGACGGCATCATCGACGCGGACGGCGGTTCCGGTTAGTTCCTTGCCCTGTTCGACGACACCGAGGGCGGCGCCGGCCAGGTCCACATGATCGGCCTCGACAACTCCCGGGTGCTCAGCGGTTTCACCGCCGACGAGTGCGCAGCCCGCCAGCGAACAAGCCTCGGCCACAGAGGCAACGATGGTCTGATCCCTGACCGGGTCTATTCGTCCCACCGCCAGGTAATCGGTGAAGGCGATGGGGCGTGCGCCCACTGCGGCCAGATCGTCCACGCACATGGCGACGAGATCGTGCCCGACGCCCTGATATCGTCGGGTTCGGCGGGCCAGGTCCAGCTTGGTTCCGACGCCGTCGGTGCTCATCATCAATACCGGGTTGGTGTACCCGTCGGGGATCGTGACACCGGCCGCAAAGCCTCCAAACCCGCCAACGACATTCTTGCCCCAGGTAGAGGTGACGGTCTCGGCAATTCCCGTGACCAGTTGGTCCGCTTTTTCGAGATCGACGCCCGCCTCGCGGTAGGTGGCCACTAGCGCCTCTCCAGTGTGAACTTGTCGTTCCGGTCATCGACCGGCGTCGGGTAGTCGCCGCTGAGGCAGGCGTTGCAGAATCCCAACTCCGAGCCGCCGGCTGAATCGTGCAATCCATCCAGCGATAGGTAGGCGAGGGAATCGGCGTCGAGGAAGTCTCGTATTTCGTCAACGGATAGCTGCGCGGCCAGCAGCCGAGACCTGTCGGAGGTGTCCATTCCGTAGTAGCACGGCCACCTATACGGCGGGGACGAGATGCGGAGATGAACTTCGAGAGCGCCCGCTTCGCGGACCATGCGA
>JAUVQS010000130.1 GCA_030598025.1 Acidimicrobiia bacterium
AGAAGGATTGATCATGCGCTGGACACGCTGGCGAGCGGGGACTTCACCGCACGCATCGACGTTCCTAATCGCGATGAATTCGGCAAGTTGTCGGAGAATGCCAATCGGGCCAGCATGCAATTGGAGACGCTCTACGGCAAACTCGAAGACGTCAACCGCGGCCTCCAGGCCAAGGTCGACGAACAGGTAGCGCTGCTGGAGCATACGTCTGAACTTCGTCGCTACCTGTCGCCCCAGGTCGCCGAGGCCATCGTCGCCGGCGACCGGGGTATCGGCGAAACGAGACGTGCTGAGCTCTCCATCGTGTTCATCGACATTCGTGGTTTCACGGCATATTCCGAGCAGTCAGAGCCGGAAGAAATGATCAACAGTCTCAACCGATTCCTCACGGTGATGACCGACGTCGTGTTCCGGTACGAAGGCACACTCGACAAATACATCGGTGACGCCATCATGGTCTTCTTCAACGATCCGCTGCCGCAGGAGGGCCACGCCGCGCGTGCGGTGCGTATGGCGCTCGACATGCAGCGAGAGATGGTTGAGTTGCGGGCGCATTTCGCCAAGGCCGCCATGGCAGAGATCAACGCCGGCATCGGCATCTCCACCGGGTTCGTGACCGTGGGAAATGTAGGCTCGCCGACTCGCATGGACTACACGGCAATGGGCAACCACGTCAACCTCGCCTCACGCCTAGCCGACGATGCAGGCCCCGATGAGATCCTCATCACCGAGCGCACACTCGCACTGCTCCCGTCCGGACTCGTGACCGCCGAATCGGCAGGCCAACGCAACCTAAAGGGAGTGCAACGCCCGATTGGACTGTATCGAATCGCGTGATCGCGCCCTGGCCGATCAGCTCCAATCCACTCGCGGGGGTGAACTTCAGGATCCCGTCATTCCGACGTGCGGCCGGGTCAGCATCCATAATGGTCGCATGACAACTCGACGCGACCTCTCTCGGTCTGGCCGCGCACGATGAAAGCCATCATCGTTGGAGCAGGCGGAACATCGCGCGAGGTGCTGCGCGGCCTTGCCGAGCATTGGGACATCACGGTCATCGACACCGACGAGGAACGCCTGGAGCAAGCGCGCAGGGTCCGGGATGTCGAGATCATCACCGGTGACGGCTCAAGTCGAGTAACACTCGATCTGGCCGATATTTCTGACGCCGACGCCGTCATCACGGCGAGCAACAACGACGCCGTCAATCTCGAGGTTTGCCGGATCGCTCTCGAAGCGGGTGTCCACCAGATTGCCGCGGTCGCGCGCGATCCGGATCGGCTCGATGAGTACAGACGACTCGGAGTACCGGTGTTTTCGAGAGCACGCCTCACCGCCAGGCGAATAGAGATGCAGGTTGAGCCGCGTCGTGTGACGTCGGCCGCGTTCGCCGAAGGCCTCGCCGAGGCAATCGAGTTCAAGATCACGCCCGACTCACCTGTGATCAACCGTCCGCTGAAGGACCTGCACTCCGAGAGCTGGCTCGTTGCCGCAGTGCTTCGAGACGGATCGTTGATCGTGCCGCATGGCGATACCACCCTTCAAACCGGTGACCTGGTAACCGTGGTGGGTGCCGCCTCGGATTATTCGGCGATCGTCGATCTCTTTACCTCCGGACAGGCGCGCTTCCCGCTGGACATCGGGAAGAAGGTCATCACAGTTCCACAGCGCCTGGCCGATCTCGAAGGCCACGTAGCGGAAGCGGCCGGGTTCATTCGCGCCTCGGCTGCAGAATCCCTCCTGGTGGTCCACGAAGATTCATCAACCACCTCCGACAGAGAGCATGCCGAAGAAATCGATGCGGTCGTCGACAAGGCCGCCGATCTTGGTCGAGGTTTCGAGGTTCGAACCAGGGCGGTGCAGGGCGCTCCCGGTCGAGAACTCGCTCGGGTGGCGGCCGAAGAAGGAGCCGGTTTGATCGTCCTGCCTTCTGCCCGCCGCACCGGTCGAGGGGCTCGGACCCGCCCGTCGGTCGCGCTGTCGCTGCTACGGGCGACGGGGATCCCGATCTTGTTGGCAGCAGGCAACGGGCCTTATCGCCGGATCCTGGTGCCCGCCCGCAATACGCCGTCGGGTGAGGCAGCAGCGCGGGCGGCAATGGATCTGGCCGTCTTCGGATCTGCAGAACTACGAGCCGTTGCGGTAGTCCCCCCACCCTTCTTGTCACCACCGGGCACTGCCGCGGCCGCGCAGGCGGCAATGGGGCGCATGAGAGAGGACGCGGCCGTCCACGACGTGATCCTCGATGAGCACATAATCGAGGGAAATCCCGTTCGGGTCATAACGGCGATGTGTGCCGAGATGGATCTTCTGGTGATTGGAGTTGGACTCAACAGGACGCCGAGCCGAAGCCTGGCGCGGTATCTCGCCCGCCGGGTCCCGGTCTCGCTACTCATCGTTCCAGATCGCCAACCGACACGAGCATGACATTCAGTCCCGGCGACGCTGCTGCTTTGATCCTGGTCGCCGCCGGGGCATTCCTTCTCCCCATGGTGGGAACCCGTGCGGCGGTTCCCGCCGTGGTGCTCGAGATTATCTTTGGAATCCTCATCGGACCGGTCTTCGGCATAGTCGAGGAAACCGAACTACTCACCCAGCTAGGAGAACTCGGCTTCCTACTGCTGATGTTCCTGTCGGGCTTCGAGATCGATCTGAGACTCTTTGAACGGAGGGGAATCGGGCAAATCGCAGTCGCGGCGATCGTGTTCGGACTGACACTGATCGGCGGGTATCTCTTTGCCCAATTGTTGGATCTCAACCTCTTCCTGATGCTGATTCTCGCCACCACCTCAGTGGGATTGGTCGTGCCGACCCTACGGAGCACTCGACGGATGGGTACTCGAATGGGCCAAGCCATCCTGGTTTCCGCCCTTCTGGCCGACTTCCTCACCCTCCTCGGTGTAACCATCTTGGCGGTAATCGAAGAGCAGGGTGCCGGGCTCCAGTTGCTGAAGGTTCCCGGCTTCTTTGTGTTCGTTGCGGTGGCGTTGATGCTTCTGCGGTGGTCGGTGTGGTGGCACCCGGAACGATTCCGACGACTCTTCGAACAAGATGATCCGGAAGAGCTGGGCATTCGAGCTGCACTGGCGCTCATGCTCGTATTTGTAGGGATTTCGATGCTTTTCAGCATCGAGCCGATCCTGGGAGCGTTCCTGGCCGGCACCGTTTTCGCAATCGTATTCCGACAGAGTTCGGGCCTGGAAACCAAGCTCAAGGGATTCTCGTACGGGTTCTTGATCCCGGTGTTCTTCATCAACGTCGGAATTCGATTCGACCTGGAGGCGATGCGGGCACCGGGAGCCCTCGTCCTCACTCTTCAACTGATCGGCGCCGCATTCCTCGTCAAGGTCGTGCCGGCGCTCCTCCTGGTGCTGAGACGGCTGACACTTCGAGAGTCGCTTGCAGCCGGCTTCCTGTTGTCTGCGCGGCTGAGCTTGATCCTGGCGGTTGCGGAGTTGGGTGTCCGACTAGGGGTGATCGATCTGACTCTTCAGGCGGAGATCATCCTGCTCACGGCAGTCACCACGACCCTCGCTCCAATCCTCTTCCGACTGATCGCACCACCGGTTGCTCGACAGGGAGTCAAGGACGCGAGCGGTCGATAGATTCAATCCCGTTCTTGCGTCGAGCCCTTCCCAAAATTTGGTACGGGTAGACGCAATAAACGGGCCGCCGGGGCGGTAGGAGCGGTCAGACG
>JAUVQS010000088.1 GCA_030598025.1 Acidimicrobiia bacterium
CTGGTGGAGGACGTTTTGAGGAGTACAGGATGTCGGATTCAGACCGCCGACAGAACACCACCGAGCAGAGCAGGCTGGAGGGGGCAGCGACCACCTATCCGCGCGCCTTCATAGCACTGCGCGGAAAACTGATTAGCCGATGCCTGGGCCTCGCCGGGGCTCCCGGTCGAAGGTTGGATCGGCGGCGTCTGCCTGCTCGACGTCTTCGCGGCGGATGCCCAGCAGGAACAGGATGGCGTCGAGGTAGGGCACCGAGACCGCGGTGTCGGCCGCCTCCCTCACCGCCGGCTTGGCGTTGAACGCTATTCCCAATCCGGCCGCGGCGAGCATGTCGAGATCGTTGGCGCCGTCTCCCACGGCCACGGTCTGTTCGACGGGGATTCCGCGCTCAGCGGCCACCCGGCGCAGTAGCGCAGCCTTTCCCGCCCGGTCGATTATCGGACCTTCGATTTTTCCGGTCAGAACGCCATTCACAATTTCCAGGCGGTTGGCGTAGGTGTGATCGATGTCGAGATCCTCACCAAGCGCCCTCACGAAGAATTCAAATCCACCGCTGACGAGTGCGATTTCGTAGCCCAGTCGTTTGAGGGTACGAATGAACGTTCTGGCTCCCGGCGTGAGGGAGATCTGCTGAGCGACCCGCTCCAATGCCAGCGAATCGAGCCCCCGGAGGGCTGCGACGCGCGCCCGGAGAGCGTCCGCGAAATCGAGTTCGCCCTGCATCGCCCGCTGTGTGACGGCGGCCACCGCCTCGACCTGACCTGCCTCCTGTGCCAACAGATCTATGACCTCGTTCTCAATCAGTGTTGAGTCGACGTCGAGAACTACGAGTCGCTTGGCGCGACGTTGAAGCCCCTCGGGCTGCACCGCGATGTCCAGTCGGAATGCTTGTGAGGCGGACAGGAGTTCCTCGCGAAGACGATCGAAGTCGGCACCCGACACGATGAACTCGTAGCTCATGACGGGGTAGTCCGAGAGTCTGAGGATGCGGTCGATGTTTCCGCCGGCTCCCGCGATCGCCGCGGTGGCTCCCGCCAGGGCGTCCGCCGAGAGGTCGGGGGCGAGGAGTGTCACCGCGTAGCGAGGCCCTGGCGAGGGCGTTGGCTGCTCCTCCACCACCTCGAACTCAACATTGATCCCACGTTGCCGTCCGAAGAACAGGAGATCCTTCAGTGTTTGATGCTCGGCTGAGATCCCGACGAGTAGATCGAGAGTGAGACGGTCCCTGACTACGACCTGCTCCATGTCGTAGACCTGAGCGCCGCCGAGAGAGAGCAGATCGAGCAATCCGGCGGTGATGCCGGGCCCATCTTGTCCGCTGATCCGGACCAGAATCGTGTCGTGTGCCATCCGATGAGAGGTTACCCGTGCCGGCGGCCGCTCCCGCGTGGCATCCCGACCGGCGAAAGAGGCTCACTCGAGAACGTTGATTCAGGTCGGCATTACCGCTCCGGCGTGGCATTGTGGTGTGATGCAAGGCCAATCACAGCGCCCTCTCGTCATTCGTATCGCGCTGATCATCATCGGTGGGGTATTGCTGCTCGTCGGTGTTCTCGGTTGGCTTGTGCCTCTGCTCCCAGGTTGGTTGTTCGTCGTCGCCGGATTGGCGATCCTGGCGGGAGAGTTCCTGTGGGCCCGTCGTCTCCTCGACGGGGCGCGGGCACGACTCAATCGGATTACCCGCAAGGCGCCACAGGATGGTGACTGAGCTTGCCTGCGATGCCGGACATCGATGGCTTGGTAATGGGCCTGGAGGCCGAGTCCCTGCCAGACAAGAAGGAATGGTGGGAGCGCTACCTCAAAGGGGTGATCGAGTTTCGGGGCGTACCGATGGCTGCGATCCGGCGGGTTGTCCATCAATGGCATCAGGGCAACGGACTCGGCCCGGACGGCCTCCGAATTGCCGCTGACTCGATGCTGCGAAGGTCTTTGGCTGAAGACAAACTGGCCGGCATTCTCATCTGGCAGGAACTGTTGCTCCCTTCCGGAGATGTGGACTGGAGCAGAGATCTCGCAACCCTCGCCGATCTCTTCGACGATGACCACATCTGGGACTGGAACACCACCGACTGGTTGTGTGTGCGCGTCCTCGGGCCGATGGCCGAGCAGTTCGGGGAGCCGTGCGCGCGGGCGATCGCCTCTTGGGTAGACGCGCCCGGGCTGTGGCGGAGGCGGTCGGCAGGGGTGTCATTCGTCGGTGTTGCCGGTCGCGGAGATGTCTTCTTTGCCGGCTTCGAGGACCTCGTATTCGATGTCTGCTCGGTGAACGTGCGAGACCCGGAGCGATTCGCGCAAACGGGCGTCGGTTGGGTCCTGCGTGAACTGAGCGATGCGGCATCGGATCGGGTGCTGCAGTTCCTTGGTATCAACGCGGAGTTCCTCAGCCGGGAAGCGCTGCGTATGGCTGCGGCTCGCCTCTCCAACGAGCAGAGGAAGGTGCTCGGGCTGGCAGGTGAGAGGACGCGACGCTAGGCCACCGTTTTCTCGACCCGCTGTTGGAACCCAAACCGATATGCTCCCGACCCATGGCGGAGCAAGCACACCGTCGTTCGACACGGACGATCCTCTCAGCGCTCGGGTTCCTGAGCCTCGGAGTTGCTCTCATCGGCATAGTGCTCCCCGGGATCCCGACGACCGGCCCGGTGCTGCTGGCCGGTTACTTCTTCTCTCGTTCGTCGGAACGGTTCGATCGATGGCTGCTCGAACACCGCCTATTCGGGCCGATCACCCGGGACTGGCGTGCGGGGCGTGGCTTCACGGCGCGGGCCAAAACCGTCTCGGTCTTCGCCATTGTGATCACGTTTTCTGTCACCGTCGGTTTTGCCGTCTCGCACCTCGCCTTCCGGATCGGCCTGGTGATGCTGGCAGTGGCGATCAGTGCCTACATTCTCCGGTTGCCGACCAAGACGGCTGAGCCCGCCGGTTAGACGCCGTTTGATAGTCAGTTATCTAGGAACAGCCGGTTGTCTCGCCGCAGGTCAGGCAGACATGGCACGATCCGCTGCGCATGGTGATGTTCCCGCAGTTCGGGCAGGCAGGTGCGTCGCTGGCATCTTCGATCATCGACACCTTGGTGGCTGTCGCGGTTGTCGTTCGCCGAGACCCGTTCGACGTGCTTCCGCCACCGTTTGGTGATCGTGTTTCATTACTTCCGGCCGGCCGTTCAGTTGGTGGCAGGGCATCGGCGAAGTTGGCTGCTTCGATCTGCGCATCGATCTGTTGTTCCATCGACGCATCCGTCAGGTCCAACTGCACCCCGGCTTCCACGGCCAGGCCCTTGGGCGGTTCCGGTAATTCGGAGGGTCTGAACGGCGGTACCTGAGCTAGCTCGTCCCGGTGCAGGTATTCGACGCCGACCGCTCTGAACACGTAGTCGACAATTGAGTTGGCCATCTTGATGTTCGGATGGCCCTCGACCATGCCGCGGGGCTCGAACGTTTGGAAAACGAACGTATCGACAAACTCCTCGAGAGGCACGCCGTATTGGAGGCCCTTGCTCACGGCGATGGCAAAACACGACAGAATGCCGCGCAATGTGGCGCCTTCTTTGGCCAGATCGATGAAGAGTTCGCCAAGCGTCCCGTCTTCATACTCGCCGGTCCGCAAGAACACTTTGTGTCCACCGATGCGAGCCTCCTGAGTGAACCCGCTTCGGCGGCTGGGAAGCAGGAACCGGGGCGGTTGCATGCCCTGGTCGTAAGCCTCGGTCGGCGACAATCCAGCGGGAATTTGGCCCCAGGCCAGCGCCTTCTCTTCTTGTAGAGCGGCGTTGATGTCCTGGTCCTCTTCCTCGTTGTCGGCCTCGTCCGTAGTCGAGGACAGCGGCTGTGATGCCTTCGAGCCGTCCCGATAGAGAGCCATCGCCTTGAGGCCCAGCCGCCACGACATTTCATAGGCACCCTCGATGTCGTCCGCCGTTACCTCGTTCGGCATGTTGATCGTCTTCGAGATGGCACCCGAGATGAAGGGCTGCGCGGCAGCCATCATCTTGATGTGGCCATCATGATGAATCAACCGGGTCCCGTGGCGGCCGTTGCGGTTGGCCGTATCGAACACGGGAAGGTGTTCATCGGCGAGGTGCGGCGCACCTTCGATCGTCTGCCTGCCGCAGATCGCGTCGTTGGCCTCCATCGCTTGCGAGCGGGAGAAACCGAGCTTGCTGAGCAGATCAAAGTCGAGCGAGGTGTATTCATCGAGCGAGAACCCGAGACGCTGGAGTGACTCTTCGCCGAGCACGAATGGGGAGAAAGCGCGCTTGAGGTCGAAGATCGACGGGAGCGTCTTCTCGATCTGGATGAGGTCGTCGGCGCTGAATCCCTTCTCGGTCAACGACTGGCGATTGATGTGGGGAGCACCCAGGAGGGTGTTGGTTCCGACTACGAAATCGACGACTTCCTCGATCTGGTCGTCCGGATAGCCGAGGGCGGCGAGCGACGGAGCTACGGACTGGTTGACGATCTTGAAGTATCCGCCACCTGCCAGTTTCTTGAACTTGACCAGTGAGAAGTCCGGCTCCACGCCCGTCGTGTCGCAATCCATGAGAAGACCGATCGTCCCGGTCGGTGCGAGCACCGTCGCCTGGGCATTACGGAATCCAACTTCCTGGCCCCAGTCGAGAGCCCGGTCCCACGATGCGCGGGCGGCGCCGACGAGATCTGGCGGACACAGCCCCTCATCTAGTTGCATCACGTCGTGGCCGATTTCTTCGAAATCGGTTGCACCGTACGCGGCCCGGCGATGATTGCGGATGACCCGCAGCATCGATTCGCGGTTCTCGTGGTACTTGGGAAATGGACCGACGGCTGCCGACATCTCGGCGCTCGTTGCATACGAGTTTCCGGTCAGGATGGCGGTCAGCGCTCCGGCGATCGATCGTCCCCGGTCAGAGTCGTAGGCGATTCCCTGTCTCATCAAGAGAGATCCGAGGTTCGCGTAGCCGAGTCCGAGAGTGCGATAGTCGTAGGAACCTTGAGCGATGTCTTCCGACGGGAAGTGTGCCATCGCGACAGAGATCTCCAGGACGATCGTCCACAGACGGATGGCATGCTCGAAGGTCTCGATGTCGAATACATGGGTCTGGTCGTTGTAGAACCTGACGAGATTGAGGCTGGCGAGATTGCAGGCCGTGTCGTCGAGGAACATGTATTCGGCGCAAGGATTGGACGCACGGATCTCGCCGCCGGCCGGGCAGGTGTGCCACTGGTTGATGGTGGTGTGATATTGAAGCCCTGGATCAGCGCACGCCCAGGCGGCGTCAGCAATCTGGGTCCATAGATCACGGGCCTTCATCATCTTGCGTACCGAACCGTCTTTGCGGTTGATGAGATTCCAGTCGGCGTCGTCGATGACGGCCTGGAGGAAATCGTTCGTTATGCGAACCGAGTTGTTTGAGTTCTGACCGGAGACGGTGGCGTAGGCATCTCCGTTGAAGTCTGCCGGCAGGCCGCCGTAGCGGATGAGAACCTTGGCCTTGTCTTCTTCGGCCTTCTTCCAGTTGATGAACTGCTCGATGTCTGGATGATCGACGTCGAGGATGACCATCTTGGCGGCCCGACGGGTCGTACCGCCCGACTTGATGGCGCCTGCGGCCCGATCGCCGATCTTTAGAAATGACATGACTCCGGAGCTTTTACCGCCGCCGGAGAGGAGTTCGTTCTCAGCCCGAATGTTTGAGAAGTTTGATCCGGCCCCCGAGCCAAACTTGAAGATGCGGGCCTCCCGAACCCAGAGGTCCATAATGCCGCCCGGGTTCACTAGATCGTCGCCTACCGAGAGGATGAAACAGGCATGTGGGGCGGGGCGAGAGTACGAGTCGGGGGAGGCGACGAGGTCTCCGGTTTCGTCATCAACGAACCAGAACCCTTGCGCCGGGCCCGTCAATCCGTAGTTGTTGAAGAGACCGGTGTTGAACCATTGAGGTGAGTTGGGAGCCGCCATCTGATTGGCGAGCATGAACTTGAGTTCATCTTCGAAGGCGTCCGCATCGTCGCTGCCTGCAAAGTAGCCCTTCGTCTCACCCCAGAATCGCCAGGTCTCGGCGAGGCGATTGAAAACTTGTTTGGCCGATCGCTCGGGGCCCGTTAGCCGATTGCCGGATTCATCGAGGATCTCGTTGCCATCGGTGTCGTATTGGGGCACGCCGGCTTTGCGAAAGTACTTCGAAACCATGATGTCGGTGGCGACCTGTGACCAGGAGGCCGGGATCTCGGCATCGTTCATCTCAAAAACGATCGATCCATCAGGGTTGCTGATTCTCGAATCGCGGTACTCCCATGCGGTGTTCTCGTATGGGTCGCCGCCGACCTCGGTGAAGCGGCGGCTGATCCTCAAGCCTTGGCCCATGTCTTCCTCCCTCTCCAACGTCCCCTTTGCGAAGCCCCAGGGGACCGAATGCCCCGCTCTCGGCGGGGCTCCTCAGGCAGGTATGACGAATCGTCTC
>JAUVQS010000037.1 GCA_030598025.1 Acidimicrobiia bacterium
CATCCAGGGCGAGATCACTCGCCGATACAAGGACGGTGTCGCCGACAGCGTCGATCTTCTCTCCGACTGATCGGCACATGATCGCCCGGGTCGTCCGATCGGGGGTCGTCGAGGCCACCCATGACGGTGCCGCGGCAGTTGTCGGCGCCAACGGTGAGGTCATCTCCGCGTTTGGTGACATAGACCGCCGGTTCTGCGCCCGATCCGCAGTCAAGCCTTTCCAGATTCATACGTCTATCCGATTCGGAGGGGAAATGGCCCCGGAGCACGTCGCGGTGGCGGCGGCCAGCCACGGTGGAGACCCTGTGCACGTCGCTATCGTTGCCGAGATCCTCACCGACGCCGGTTTGGATGAATCGGATCTGCGATGCCCGGCTGCTTGGCCTCTCTCCCCGGAGGCAGCCCGCCGGGTGGCGGACGCGCCGGGGCCCCGTCGCATCTGGCACAACTGCTCGGGCAAGCATGCTGCCATGCTGAGGGCGTGTGTGGCTCAGGGATGGCCGGTCGAGTCATATGTCGACCCGGACCATCCACTTCAGCGGGCGAACTTCGATTTGATAGCGGAAGTGACCGGCGAAGATCCCGGGCCGGTCGGAGTAGATGGGTGCGGTGCTCCCGTCTTTCAAGTGTCAACACTGGGTTTGGCCCGCGGATTTGCGCGCTTCGCTTCCGAACCCCGCCTCCGAAGCATCTGGACCGCTATGCACCGATTCCCGATGCTCGTGTCGGGTGTCGATTGGGCCGATGCCGCCATTACGAGAACCCTCGATGTGGTGGCCAAGCGCGGCGCCGAGGGGCTTCTTGGAGTCGCGGTCAGAAATCGAATGGGACTCGCTGTGAAAGCCTGGGACGGGGCGGCGCGAGGTGCCGGGGTTGGAATGGTGGCGGCCCTGGATCAGTTGGGACTCCTGACGCCCGCCGCGCGCCGGCAACTGGAAACGGTGGGGCGGCCTGTCGTTTTGGGCGGAGGTGTTCCCGTAGGACATGTGGAATCAATGCTGGAACTCGATCAATGAAGACGCACACGAACTGGAATAGCCCGGGCTTCTTGCTCCCTCCGTTGGCACCCGCCATCGGCCCGTTCGGGCTGCCCGGATTCCTATCGGCGGTATGGAGCAGCCATGCGCCTGAGTCGGCCGATCTGTGCATTGCCGAATCCAGCGATGCGCTAATCGCGCTCGCCTTCAGACGGGAGCGGCTCGAGTTCGTTGGGCATCGAGATCTCGTCGACTACCGCAGCCCTCTGGGCGCCGGCACCCCCGAACTCGTCAGGGACCTGGTGGATTCCGTTCCTACCGGAACCGCAATACTCTTCGATTCGCTGCCGGCAGAAGCCGCCGAGCCGATCGGCGCAGGGCTCTCCCAATTGGGGCTCGACTTCGTTTCCACCATGCATGCCACTGCCGCGGTATTGCTACTTCCTGCTTCGTTCGATGACTACCTGATGTCGATCGGGAAGAAGGAGCGTCACGAACTCCGTCGCAAGCGCCGCCGTTTCGAAGCATCCACCGGGCCCCTCGAGTTGGTGCGAACGTCCGAGAGTAGAGGCCTGTTCAAGCAGTTCATTGGGCTCCATCGCCGATCTGAAGGAGAGAAGGGGAGGTTCATGGCACCCGGCATGGAACTCTTCTTTGAGGCGCTATTCGCATTGCCTGGCTGGGGCCTCGATGCTCTTCTCACGGGAACAGGAGAAGTGGCGGCCGCCGCCTTCGGGTACCTAGACGATTCTGGCTATTACCTCTATAACTCGGCCTTCGATTCTCAGCTTCGCCACTTGTCGCCCGGGCAGGTGATGCTCGGGGCCATGATCGAGCGTGCGATTGAGGAGCAGCGAATGATCTTCGACTTCCTCAAGGGCGACGAGGCCTACAAATATCGGCTTGGGGCCGTCGAGCGGCCGCTGTATGAGATCGCCCTGGTCAGATGATCAACAGAGTCGCCTTCTTGAGCTACCACACCTGCCCGCTGATCCCGCCTGGAACCGGGGATGCGGGGGGCATGAACGTCTACATCAACGAACTCGCCTCGATGATGGTGACTCGGGGTGTTGAGGTGGATGTGTTCACCAGAAGAACGGGCGACGAGGATCTCGGTGTAGTCGAGGCTCTCGGCGGGTATCGGGTAGTTCACGTGACCGCCGGTCCTTATGAGAAGCTCTCGAAGGTTGCCAGCGCTCCGTTTCTGGCGTCCTTCGCGGGAGCCGTCGCCGGTTTCGGTGGCGAATACGATCTGCTGCATTCCCACTATTGGTTGTCCGGATGGGCGGGATTGCTACTCAAACGCCGCTCGGGGCTTCCCCTCGCCAATTCGTTTCATACGCTCGGACGGGTGAAGGACGCCTCGAGGCGAAGTGGCGAACCGCCGGAGAGCTTGCTCCGCATCGGAGCGGAGCACGATGTCATGGCCGGCTCGGATTGCGTGATCGCGTCGACACCGGCTGAAGCCGAGGACCTTCTGGACCACTACGGGGCAGACCCAACTCGACTGTGCATCTCGCCACCAGGAGTTAACCACAGCATCTTCACTCCCGGCGATCGGGGTCGGTCGCGGCTGGAACTCGGGATCCCATCCGAGGTACCCGTTGTGTTGTTTGTCGGAAGGGTGCAGCCACTCAAGGGAATCGATGTCGTGGTGGATGCCTTTGTACGCGTCCGGCAGCGGTATACCGATGCCAGGTTGGTGATCATCGGCGGACCGAGCGGCCCGCTGGGTGGAGATGAACTGCACCAGGCTCGCGGTCTGGTGGCAGCTGCCGGCCTCTCGGAGAGCGTCGATTTCAGGGATCCGGTTGAGCATCCAACGCTGGCCGGCTACTACCAGGCTGCCGACGTCCTGCTCGTCCCATCTCGGAGCGAGTCTTTTGGCCTGGTGGCCGTTGAGGCCCAGGCGTGTGGCCTTCCGGTGGTCGCGGCCAATGTGGGCGGTCTGTCTTATGCGCTCGCTGATGGCTCATCGGGGATTCTCGTCGACGGGTGGAATCCGGCGGACTACGCCGACGCGGTCGAGTCGATTCTGAGCGACCACGAGTTGGCGGCACGCCTCTCCAAAGGTGGGATTGAACACGCCGACCTGTTCTCCTGGGGAACCACCGCCGATCGCTTCTTCGAGCTCTACGACGGGATCACGTAGAAGACGTATTGCGTATCACGTACCACGTACCTTGTACCACGAGGACGCGCGGAAAGGCGGCCTCGCGTTTCCTCCCCTCGCGACGCCGGAGGCGTCGTGTTGGGTCAACATAGAAGGACCTGTCAGATCAACACTGCAAGGACGAGGCCAGGTCTTTCTATGTTGAGGGGAGGTGCACTCGCCGGCAGGCGAGGGCGGAGGGGGATCCGGATACCTGTGTGCAGATTCTTCAAGTACCAAGTTCCAAGTACCGAGTACCAAGTACCTCTGCAGCGCGAAAAAAGACCTTCAGAAACTTGTTGACAGGCTCTTGTGCACAAGCCCCTGTGGAAACCTGTGGATTCTGTGGATATCGTGCAACTGGTTGGCAAGTTAGATCCAGTTAACATGAACTGACTGTTATTGCGCGAGATCGAAACGCCCAAAATGACCCAAATAGACGGGTTGACTGAGCGGGGGATCCTCCGTAGGTTCGAAGGTGCAAAGCCCAAGGTGCTGCGGCCGTGGGGCGTCCTGACAGGGGAAGTACGGGGAGCGTCCGGCTGGGTTCCTTGGGCTATTGCATTCCTGAGCCTTCAGCCATCAGCCTTCAGCCCTGAGCCGGGTCACGTCCCGTGACCAGGCGCGATCGGATGAAGACTCGCGACCCGCGACTCAGTTCACGCAGAATATTCGGAGTCCCGGGGCGACCATCAGCCCACCAGTGCAGGGATGGATGACCCGGTATTCGACCGACATATGACCGGCGGCGACGGTCGGAGTTTGGATGAAGAACGGTGTCGGAGAGGCGCTGGCGGTCTTCGGCTGCGTCGTTGTTGTCGTGGGCGATCTCGAAGCGCTCGATGTCGTGGTAGTGGTCGTTGTGGGCGGCGATGGAACGGTGGTTGTGGTGGTTGTCGTCGTGGTAGCGGGCGGTGCGACCGTGGTAGTGGTGGGTGGATCGACCAGTCCGTTTGGCCCAAGCATGAAGACAACGGTGATGTACAGGTTTCCGTCGGGGGAGCGGTCGGCGCCGATTCCGATGTAGTTGTAGTTGCCGACGATGTTGGCCAGGTGGCCCGGCGATTCCATGAAAGCTCTATGGAGGCGATCCGCATTGGGGCCGACGCCAACGTTCTCGCCCAGCGTCGACCATCCCGTGGTCACGGATGCCAGGTTGGGGTTGTGGCTTATGTAGCCGTCGCCGATCATCGAGCCGGTCCACGCCCGGGCATCGTCGACGAGGTCCCAGTAGACATCGAGAGTGTTCAGGCCTCGGGCGGTTCGTTCGGCATTGATGAGCGACACCATGGAAGATTCATCGCCAGAAGCGGCGCTTGCGAGGCTCGCAAACCCCAAGACCGTGACTGCCAGCAGCAGCCATGAAATGAATATCCGCCGAATCATGGTTTGATCTATCCGCCCTTGTCCCTGTAGTTATCGGCAGGAACGGGGAGGACTTGACCACAATCAGCGGTCGAGGCCGAACATCACCTCTCGAAGGTTTACCCTTTGTACCTTATGGTTTTTCAGGTCGACGCGGAGCGATCCGAGACGCAGTCCTTGCATGCCTTCACCACAATTAGTGACAACGCGTAGCACGCCCTCGTCGTACTCGAGCGCGCCGAGGCCGAGGCACCGGCCTTCGCCATCTTGCACTCCTACCAGCACGCCGTTGAGTCTGGCGAAATCAAGTCCGGCTGAGATCGTCGGTGCAAACACCGTCGGCCGGACACGCCAGCGCTCGAGCGGGTCTTCGAAGGCGACCGCGAATCCGGCTTGTCGTAGTTCAGATCTCTCGTGGGGGGAAACGGGCGCGACTTCCGGGTCGACCGGCAGCGTTTCGACTCGACCGGCAAAGAACCTGCGGAGCATGCCGATCACCGGCTCCATTTCAGCCCCACGCTGCAATGCCACGACGAGTTCGGGACGGCACAGTTCCATCTTGTGGTATTTCAATGTTTGTCCTACAACGCCGGACACGGCTCCCGTCGTGTCGATCACGACGAGATCGGCAGAGCGCCGGCCGACGTCGACCAGCGTGGCGGTGGCGAGGACTTGCTGGAGCACGAGTCGCTCAGGGCTGGTCGATCCGACAACCCGGAGTTCGACGGCTTTCGATAAATTGTCGAGATCGTCGGCTGAGTTGATCCAGCGGAGCCCGACGCAAGTTGGAGGGCCGACGGTGCTCTGGCCGACATCCGCATCCACGTACGCGATCGACTTACCGGCCTTCACACCTTCGGTCATGATCTGATGAGAGAGAGTCGTCTTCCCGGTATCTGGCGCACCGACCAGCATCACTACGCCACCGGCGGCAGCTGTGTCCGCGGCGAGCTGAGCATGCTGGATCTCTGTCATGCGGTCATGGTACTTCCAGCTGGAGGGTGTCTTGTTCGCTAGGCGATTTGGCTGCCCTTTGTCCTGTCACCCCGCGCAATGTCTGGCTGATGGCCAAAGGCTGATGGCTGATTGCTAGGTTCGGGCTATGCCCGAACCACGCCCCATCTCCTTCCTCTCCGACTTCGGGCTCGACGACGAGTTCGTCGGCGTCGTGCACGGCGTCATTGCCCGGATTGCACCAGAAGTCAGAGTCATCGATGTCACCCATCGCGTTCCGCGCGGCGACGTGAGAGCGGGTGCCCTGGCGCTCATGAGGGCGATTCAGTACCTGCCGGAGGGTGTGGCGCTCGCCGTCGTCGATCCGGGTGTCGGGACGGCGAGAAAGGCGATCGCGGCCGAGACACCGTGGGGGTACTTCGTCGGCCCCGACAATGGACTGCTGTCTCCGGCGGCGGCGATTGTTGGGGGATCTGTCCGGGCCGTAGCCATCGAGAATCCTGAACTCGTCCTTCCATCGTCGGGAGCTACCTTCGACGGTCGCGATCGATTTGCACCTGCCGCCGCAGCGCTCGCCTCGGGTCAAGCCTCGCTCGATGAGTTGGGCCCGGCGGTCCATCCAGACGACATTGTCCCGATGGTGCTTCCGCTTCCGGAAATCGGTGAGTCGTCCATAGAAGGGGAGGCCTGGTGGGTCGACTCGTTCGGCAATGTTCAGCTCAACGTCGGACCTGAAGACCTCCACGAGGTCGGTCTGTCAGAAGGTCGGCCGGTCGAGGTGATCGTCGGCGTGCTCAGGCGAAATGCTACCTGGGTTCGTTCATACGGTGATGTTGAGGTGGGAACGCCTCTGCTCCATGTCGACTCGTCGGGGATGCTCGCTCTTGCCGTCCGGGAAGGAAGCGCGACCGATTTCTTCGTGCTGAGGTCGGGAAGTCGGGTGACGCTCAGGAAGCCATGATCTGGCTGATCTGGATCACGGCTGCGATCAAGATGACGGCGAGCAGAGTGATAATGGCGATGGTCGTTCCCGGGCGCATCGGTGCCGCAGCATACTCTGAACGCGCTGAGACCTCCCCGGAGGGAGGTCTCAGCCAGAAGGGCCAATCCAACTTCCGCCGCAGGGGCGGGCTGGGAGGCTTTCCTCTTACAACTTCGGACGTGAACGTGCCCTTGGTTGTAGGGTGCGACGGTCGCCGTCATGGCCCCTCAATCGAGCACCAGAGATGCTCGACGTCGCGAATATCGGCAAGGCAGGCTAGAACTTGAGATCTTTCTCCCTCGATTTCCTAACGAGGACACAGTGTGGTCTGTGTGACACCGCCGCGTCAATCACTTCGCGCGTGGCCTCCATAGCACGCGCAGAGGTGAGAGTACGCGATGTGACGTCAAATGGTGAGCTTTTCGACCAGTTTGAGCATCGTATCCCGGTAGTGCTGGGGCCGGATGGAGCGGTCTTGGGGGAAGGCGAAATTGCGTTCGGGGCATTGCTGAGGGCGGTACTGCGGGCTCGGCTGCGGTGGGCGAGAGACCGATGAGAAGAGCAATTCGCGGTTCGTAATTCGCCTGATCACGTCGCGAATCGCGAATGGCGAACCGCGTCCGCCTATCCCTCAGGGGTGCTTTCGCCTGCGCCGGTGTTTACCGACTCTTCCTCCCTCAACCCGCAGGCGATCCGGGTCTCTTCCGCGGACGCGCCGCCGAATATGATTCGCTCGAAGGCGGCGACCGCCCGGATCTCCTCTTCGGTGAGGTCGGCATTGAAGGCCGGCATGCCACCTTCCACGGGTTTCGCCTGGGCTCCGTAGTTGCTACCAACTTCGACGCTCCACCCGTTTGATCCGAGCGTGATCCATTCGACCTGATCGTCGCATGACGGCCATGTCTCCAGAACGGCCCCTCCAGACATCGCAGGGCCCGTTCCTCCCTGACCGTTGTTTCCGTGGCATGAGTTGCACCGTGCACCGGTTGTGTATACCTCCCGGCCAACCGCCAGCAATGCAGCCGCCTCGGCCTCGCCACCGCCGCGTCCCTCGAACGCGGTTCCGTCGCAATTCACGATCGAGCCATCGAATGCGACTTCGAGGCGGCCTCCATCGCCACAGGCGACCCCGTTCGAGTTCACAACGAGATAGAGCAATCCGAAAAGGGGGATGATCAGAAGGGCGGCTACCACCCAGGGAGAGAGACCTGAGGTCCTAGTAGCCGGGGTGGCGGGGGCTGGGGCCGGCGCTTCTGCGGGCTGCGGCTGCTCACCGGGATCCGGAGCAGGTTCGGTGGTGACCGAATCAGCGGGGGTTTCGCCCGGGGCCTTTTCGGCTTTCACAGCCTCGGGTGGAGTTGGAGGCGTTGCGGGAGCGCTCTGCGGTGGAGCGGATGTAATCGGAGCGGGGGTCCCTCCGGTCCACGCCGACAAAACCTCCTCCGAGGTCGTCCCGCCGGCGGTTGCACGAGCGTCTGCGGATCTCTGAATGAGCGCTTCGGACGCACCAAATCGGTCGGCGAGTGTTGTGACGTGTTCGCTGCTCACTTGGATTCCGCGAGGTAGGTGACGAGGTTCTCGAGATCTCTGCTCGAGAGATAACTGAACGATGGATGCTCGCTATTCGAGCGGAACGCGGCGGGGGTATCCAGATAGCCGGCTAGCCAGCCTGCGTTGCCGCTCTTCTCCCGGGATCCGATGTGAGCGAGATCAGGGCCGATGCGTTGGAGACCGGGGACCAGAGGACTCTTCGAAAGGGTGACGATGCCGAGGTCGGCGTCCGTCACGATGGGTCGAACTTGCTGCGTGTGACAGAAAGCGCAGCCCTCCGCCAGGTAGACGTCGCGACCATCCGCCGCCGCATCAGACAACTCGATAGACCGGACGGCGTCGAGCGTCGCGGCGTTCCCGACAGACGACGGGGCTATGACCGTGGCAATGAACATGATGGCGAAAAGCACCAGTGAGCCGAGGAGCATGACGTTCAATGATCCGGCCGGGATCGGTTCGGGCTCGGCCGGTATGGGACCCTGCACGGGGGGTGGGGCAACTTCCGCCGCATCCTCCACCGCAGCATCCTCCTCGACTTCCTCGGGGGTGGCGATGGGTTCGGGAGGGGCGGCCTCGGGTTCGGGTGCCGGCGCCGGTGCCGGCACCGGTGGCGCGGCGGGTGCTGGGGCACCGCCCGACCAGGCGGCCAGGATCGCGTCGATTGCCGAGCCCGATGCAGCGGCACGAGCCTCGGCCGAACGCTGCACCAGAGCCTCCGAGGCTCCGAACTGCTCGGCGACGGCGGCGACGAGTTCGCTACTCATCTTCTGCTCCTACCGATACCAGGACTTCTTGAACTGCCGCACGGCCGGAAGTAACGGTTCTGTAGACCAAGTAGCCGTGCACGAGCTGGCCGCAGAAGGCGACTAGAACTCCGATGAGCGTCAGAACCCCAACCAGTGAAACAGCGTCGAGCGTCTGGGAGAAGCCTGCTCCGGTGTTGACATACGCGCCGGTGCTTGTGCCGCCGACCCAGGTAAAGCCGGCCAGCAATCCAGCCAACCAGAGTGATACCGAGGTGACCGTCACGCCGATCAGGCTGAGTCGTAGATGCCAGGTCGCCAGCCCGGTGTCGTACAGATTCCGGCCCAGCAAGCGAGGCAACACCGCGTAGAGGAAGCCAGCGGTAACCCAACCGCCGATGCCAAACAAGACGAAGAAGGAGGTTCCCTCCCACCACGATGTCAGGCCGACGATCGACGCCACCGACCGGAACCCGGCCAGCGCAGACAGCAAGATAGGAACAGGGATCAGAAGAGCACCGACGAAGACGAAGCGCAGCGCCACAGACGAGCGGATCTCATCCCGGCGTCCGTGCAGACTGCCGACAACGTTGACGAAGACCGTGATCGCCACAACCACGAGCAAGAGGCCGAGGACGATTGAGATGGTCTCGAGCCACTCCGCGCCGGGACCGTGTGTGAAGCGTGAGTATCCCGAGGCGGCGCCGGTCAGAGCCAGCGTCCAGAATCCGATCCGGGCTAGTTGCTCGTTGATCAGGAATCCGTCGGTCAACCTCGGTACCAGGTAGAACACCAGGCCGAGTACCGCGGCGACGATCCATAGATAATGAACGGCCGCGGTGGTGAAAGCAGCGAGCACCGAGGCTCCGACCGGCTCGAGTCCCGGCAGGTTTGACACCGCCGCGATAGCGGGTAGCCATATCAGCGCGGCGACCACATAGAGCAAGGCGGCGGGCGGAGCAGCCGAATGGAGTCTGATGGAAGCTGCAACCACGATCGCCGGAATCGCCCAAGCCACCAGTAAGAGAAGGTCGGCCCAGATCGGGAATTCGAATAACTCGAAGCCGTCCCCCATGCCAAAGCCAATCGAGAAGGTCCCGGTGATTACCACAGCAACCAGGAACCAGAGGTTGAGGGCGCCCAACCGGACGTAGCGGAGTGGAGCGCCGGTCAGACGCGGCACGAGGTAGTAGGCAGCACCGATCAATGTGGGGGTGAGCCAGCCGAATATCGCGACGGCCGTTGCCATCGGGCTGAGCCGTCCGTAGGACCAGAAGCCGAACCCGTCCAGGAAAGCCGGAAACACGCCCTTGAAAACCTGTACGAGTGTAAGGAACCCGGCCAGGAGCAGAAAGGCGGCTCCCACCAACAAATGCCGGCGGGCCACCGAGTCGCTGCTTATCGCTTCTGGAGAAGCTGTGTTGTGTTGCGCCTCAGCAACCAACGTGGGTCCCTTCCGAACGTTTGGGCGACAAGAGACTAACGGATGCATCGCGCAGTCGCCGAGTCCCGAAGGCACGTGTGGAGAGGAATCGCTCCCGCAGGCTGTGCGTGTGTTCAGTCGGGCCATGACATCCGACTCACGACTTGCCGTTCGGGCGACTAAAGTCGCCGCTGCCTGGGGGAAGTGCGCGGCGGGGTCCGACCTGCCCCGGCAACGAAGCGAAATTGAGGGCAATTACGCAGTGCACCGTCTGAGCCAACTCGACGATAGACAAAGAAGGCGGCTGGGTTCCGCCCTCTTCTCCGTTGGTCTCTTCCTACTGGCTCTCGGTGTTCTCTTCGCTCATTACTCCGGTTTCAGCGAGGGCGAGAAGGTCGACTACTTCGGATGGTTCCCCCGCGGATGCATGATCGGTTCGGGGAGATGCGTTCCCTGGTCCACCGGCGGCCAACTCATCGCCATCGGTGGATCACAGCTCGCGATCGCCGGAGCGCTCCTGCTGTGGGTAGCCAACCAGCGGATGACATGGGCGAGGGCCGGCTTCGCCGCCATGCTGGTCTGGCTCGAGTTTGTCATCATCTTCGGCATCATTCCCTCCGAGTGGCTGAACCTCAGCCAGGGGCCCCTCGAGATGAGTCGGCAGCGCATCGCCTTCACGGTTCCTTCCTGGCTCGTTCTCGGCAACGACGTTTCGATCAGTTGGGCGGCCGTCAAAGATGCCGTTTCCGGCGGCTACCACATGGCCGTCCTCGGCGGCGCAATCATCTTTGCCTACAAGATCCAGGGTTGGGGCAAGACGAAACCAAAGGTTCCAGCCGACAAGACCTCGGTCTTCGGTCGCCCTCTCACGAGGGGAGAGCGGTAAATGGCTCGCACCGATGCTTGGATTGAGGCTCCTCCGTTTCGTGAGGACTATCAACTGACGCTGGTCGACACAGACACGATCCAGAAGGCGGTCCGCCCCAAACAGTTTCTCCACATCGATGAGGCCGAGTGCATTCTGTGCGAAGGATGTGTCGACATCTGTCCGTGGAAGTGCATCTTCTATCTTTCGCTTGAAGCCATCGATGAGGCACATGGGGTCATGGACCCGTCTAGGGAAGAGGGAGCTTTCGGGTTCTTCGTTGTCGATGAGGAGGCTTGCACCCGGTGCGCCTTGTGCATTGACAGGTGTCCGACGAATGTCATCACCCTCGGCAAGTTCACCGGTTCGGTTTCAGACACAGCGAGGGAAGCTGGGGTCGTCGAAGCCCCTTGGCAGATCGACTCCGGGCAGCGAGATTTCAAGAACGGTTACGTCTACGGCATCCGCAGGTAACGGGAAGGTATAGCGAAGTGGCGAACGGCAACGGCAAGACGGGTCTGCTGACCACGGTGCAAGAGAAGGCATCGGAACTCGGTGATCGTGTGACTAGCAGCCAGGCCTGGGATTCGGTCTTCCGACCCGGATCACCGTTCAAGAAGGGCCATACAGACAGCCCGAGGAACCGGTCATACGTTGTGATGAACAACGTGCTGTATCACCTGCACCCGGTGAAAGTGAAGCGTCACGGGGTTCGTCTGTCGTACACCCTTTGCCTGGGTGGTCTCAGCTTCTTCCTGTTCATTCTGCTGACGATCACCGGCATCTTCCTCATGTTC
>JAUVQS010000116.1 GCA_030598025.1 Acidimicrobiia bacterium
GACGATGTTGATTATGAGATCAGCCACGTTGTGCGCGGCGAGGATCTTCTGTCTTCGACCCCGAAGCACATACTGCTGGCACGGGCCATGGGAGCCGAACCGGCGACCTATGCGCACTTGCCGCTCCTGTTTGGGTCTGATGGCAAGAAGCTGTCGAAGCGTCACGGAGATACCTCTCTGAAGGCGTATCGAGAAGGCGGCTATCTGCCGGAAGCCATGTTCAACTATCTGAGCTTGCTCGGTTGGTCCTACGAGGCGGAGACCACCATCTTCTCGGCGGAGCAAGCCGTCGAGCGCTTTGATCTCGATGGAGTGTCAAAGAACCCGGCGGTGTTCGACGTCGACAAACTCCAGTGGATGAACGGCGAATATGTGCGAGCGATCGACCCCGACGATTTCGAGAATCGTGCCAGGCCGTTGATCAAAGAGGACCTGGGCCGCTCTCCCACCGATGAAGAGTGGGCGGCGTTCTCGGAGATGTCGGTTCCTATTCAGGAGCGCGTGAAGCTCATGACCGAGGTCGGGGAGATGAGCCGGTTCTTGTTCATCGACGAAGTCGAAATCGATGAGCGATCGTGGTCGAAGGTTATGAAAGGTGACACCCCGGCGCTGGCGCTGTCTGTGTCGATCGAGCATCTGAGCGAACTCCAGGACTGGACGGTGTCCTCGATTGAAGAGACGTTGCGAGCCGTGCTCGAGGAAACCGCGCTCAATCCTCGCAAGGGCTGGCAGCCGTTGAGGGTGGCTGTGACCGGGTCGCAGGTATCTCCCCCGTTGTTCGAATCCATGGCCGCGCTGGGTCGTCGGGTCACTCTGCAGAGGCTGTCGCGAGCCCTTGATCTGCTCGAGGATGGATCAACTACGTAACAATCCGAAGCTCGTTCGGGTCGACGAATCCCACCGCAGGAAGACGGCTTCGGGCGGGATTTCGAGTGGCGGTTCTTCGCCTAAGATCTATCCGCACACCCGGCCCCGTCGTCCAGCGGCCTAGGACGCTGGCCTTTCAAGCCGGTAACGCGGGTTCGAATCCCGTCGGGGCTACAACGAAGAAACCCCCATTCGCTGGGGGTTTCTTCGCGTTCGGGTTGGTGCGGTCAGAAACTCCGCTCGATCTCGGCTGCGAGCGTTGAGTTGCGGCTCTTGCGCTGAGCATCCAATACGGCGATCGCCGTGAGGTTGACGATGTCACCGACCTCGGCGTCCCGCTGTGCAACGTGTACAGACTTCGACATGCCGGTCAAGATCGGGCCGATCACCTGCGCATCCGCTAGGTGATGTAGCAGTTGGTAGGCGGCATTGGCGGCGGCGAGATCCGGGAACACGAGCACGTTGGCCGGTCCGCCGAGCTTGTTGAACGGATGGCGCTGCTCTAGCAGATGGGCCGCCACCGCCGTGTTGGCGTGCATCTCGCCGTCTAGTGGCAGATCCGGCGCCTTCTCATTGCAGATTCGGACCGCTTCTCGCACTCGTTCAGGCTCTTCACCGCCGGCACTCCCGAAGTTCGAATAGCTGATCATGGCGACGCGCGGCGCCAGATCGAAGTCGTGCAGCGCAGTCGCGGCAGTGGATAGGGCAATCTCGGCCAGTTCGTCCGCGGTCGGGCGGATGTTGACGGCGCAGTCGGCGAAGAAGAACGGGCGCCCGTTGATCAAAACGATGTAGTGAGCGCTAACGATGCTTCGACCGTGCTCCAACGGAAGCACCTGGAGCGCAGGTCGAAGCGTATCTGCGTAGTAGGTCGTCAGACCGCCGAGCATGGCATCGGCATCATCAGTTTTGAGCATCATCGCCGCGAAGAGGTTCTGTTCGTAGATCGCCTTCGTTGC
This sequence comes from Acidimicrobiia bacterium, assembly GCA_030598025.1. Taxonomy (GTDB): domain Bacteria; phylum Actinomycetota; class Acidimicrobiia; order Spongiisociales; family JAHEDJ01; genus JAHEDJ01. The sequence goes on from JAUVQS010000116.1 coordinate 1,827, forward strand.
ATCGTGAAGCGTCATGCCTTTTCGCTGCCGTATTTCAAACAGTGCTTCCGCATATCTCCGGCGATGGTCGACGGCCTCGATCGGGTCTAGCAGGGTCATATCGTCGAGCGGGATCTCCAGTTCCCGCGCCGTTTGCTGGATGGCAGCCACATTGCCAAGGATGATTGGTGCGGCGATTCCGTCATCTAGTACCCGCCGAGCCGTCCGGATGGTGCGCGGATCTGCTCCCTGCGGGTAAACAACCCGCATCGAACACTCTTTCGCCTTCACCGTGACGGTGTGCATCAAACCGTAGGTCGATTGGAACTTGGCATGCAGGTCGTTCGTGTATTGCTCCAAATCGGTGTACGGCTTGAGCGCCAGTCCCTCCTCAACTGCGGTTGAAGCGACGGCGGGTGCCACGTGCCAGAGGACCCGGGGGTCAAATGGTTTGGGGATGATGTATTCGGGTCCGAATGTCAGGTGATCGAGGGCGTAGGCCTTCAACACGACCTCGCTGACCGGCTCACGGGTGAGTTTGGCCAGGGCGGTTGCGGCTGCGACCTTCATCTTCTCTGAGACACCGGTGGCGCGCACGTCGAGGGCGCCGCGGAAGATGAATGGGAACCCGAGCACGTTGTTGACCTGGTTCGGGTAGTCGCTGCGGCCGGTGGCAACGATGGCGTCCGGCCGCGCCTCCCGGGCCGCGTCGTAGGTGATTTCGGGATTCGGGTTGGCCAGGGCAAAGATGATCGGACTGTCCGCCATCGAACGCACCATGTCCTGCGTGACGACGTCGGCCACGGAAACACCGACGAAACAGTCGGCCCCGTCGAGGGCGTCCGCCAGAGTCCGCTTCTTGGTCGGTTGGGCGAACTCGAGCTTCTCGTTGTTCATCCCCTCCTGGCGGCCCTCGTAGATCACGCCGCGCGAATCACAGAGAACGATGTTCTCGTGCCGAACGCCGAGTTCCTGGAAGAACCGAGCGCAGGCAATGCCCGCTGCACCTGCTCCGTTGAACACGACGGTGGTGTCTTCGATCGACCGATCGGTCAGCTCGAGAGCATTGAGGAACCCGGCTCCGGCGATGATCGCCGTACCGTGCTGATCGTCGTGAAACACCGGAATGTCTAGTCGTTCCCGCAGCGTCTGTTCGATATAGAAGCACTCCGGCGCCTTGATGTCCTCGAGATTGATTCCTCCCACGGTTGGTTCGAGCATCTCGCAGAATCGGACGATGTCATCGGGATCATCAGCGTCGATTTCGAGGTCGAAGACGTCGATATCAGCAAAACGTTTGAAGAGGACGGCCTTGCCCTCCATGACCGGTTTGCCGGCCAGGGGGCCGATGTTGCCCAGTCCAAGTACGGCGGTGCCGTTGCTGACGACCGCAACGAGATTGCCTCTGTTGGTGTATTCAAAACCCTTGGATGGGTCCTCGTGAATCGCCAGGCACGGTTCGGCTACACCCGGTGTGTAGGCGAGGCTCAAATCGGCCTGCGTAGCCGTAGGTTTGGTGGACCGAATCTCGATCTTGCCCGGTCTGCCGCGGGAGTGGTAGTCGAGTGCTTCGCTGAAGCCCTTGCCGTTGCTCATTTGGTACTTCCTTGTTTCGTCAAACCTTCGATACCCGGTCGGCGGGCACCGTTATTTCTGGTCGATGAGACCCATCTCCTTGCCGACGGTCGCGAACGCCTGGAGTCCGTGGTCGAGGTCTTCGGAGTTGTGTGCAGCCGAGATCATGACCCGGATCCGGGCCTTTCCCATCGGTACAGTTGGAAAGGCAATCGCCTGTGCGAACACGTTGTGATCGCCGAACAACCTTCTCGAGAAATCCTGCGCAAGCTTCTCATCGCCGAGCATCACCGGTGTGATCGGAGTCTGCGTTAGTCCGGTGTCGAAGCCGAGATTGTTCATGGCTTCCCGAAAACGATGTGCGTTCGCCCACAGACGATCGACGAGGGCCGTCGACTCGGCCAGGATGTCGACCGAGGCGATGCAGGCAGCAACGTCGGGGGGAGTGGCCGCCGACGAGAAGAGATACGGCCGGGCGCGCTGACGAAGCCAGTCGACCACGGGCCCCGGTCCAGCCACGTAGCCTCCCACCACACCGAAGGCCTTCGACATGGTGCCGACTTCGACTTCAACGCGGTCGTGCAATCCGAAGTGATCGACGATCCCGCGGCCTCCACGTCCGAGCACGCCCTCTCCGTGAGCATCATCGACCATGACCATTGCCTCGTAGCGGTCGGCGGTGTCGACGATCGCGTCGAGGGGAGCAATGTCTCCATCCATCGAAAACACGCCGTCGGTGATGATGAGAATTTGCTCCGCCCCCTCACGCCTGGCTTCTGCGAGTTGGTAGTCGAGATGTTCGATGTCGGCGTGGCGGTAGATCTTCCTGGCCGCCTTCGCCAGACGGACCCCATCGATGATCGAGGCGTGGTTCAGTTCGTCGGTCACGATGACATCACCGGCGGAGACGAGGGCCGGTATGGCGCCGGCATTGGCGACGAACCCGGCCTGGAGAGAGATAGCCGCCTCGACCCCCTTGAACGCCGCCAGCTTCTCTTCGAGTTCATCGTGGATCGTCATCGTTCCGGCGATTGTGCGGACTGCACCGGGGCCGATGCCATACCGATCCAGCGCCTCCTTGGCTGCCCTGATCAGTCGGTCATCGTTGGCCAACCCGAGGTAGTTGTTCGAGCAGAAGTTCAGGACCCGGGAACCATCGACATTGATCCAGGCTCCCTGTGGTCCGTCGATGTGACGGATCTGGTTCCGGAGGCCGGCAGTTTCGAGCTCTTTCAGTTGCTCGCGCAGGTACTCGACCTTGTCCATGATCAGTCCAGTGGCCCGTCTGCGTCGGCGGGGTCGGGAAACATGATGACCTTGCCGCAGTCGCCGGAGGCCATCGTCTCGAACGCCCGCTCGAAGTCGTCGAGGGCGTAGCGGTGGGTGACAATCGGGGTGAGATCGACGGCGCCCGAGCGGAGCAAGCCGCGCATCTGATACCAATCGATCCACAACCTGCGTCCGACTATGCCGTAGACACTGGCGCCCTTGAAGATGATGTGGTCGTCGAGATCGAACGTCAAAGCCTTTGAGGTGAGCCCGAGGAGCGCCGCCTCACCTCCCGGTTTGAGAAGGCTGAACCC
>JAUVQS010000015.1 GCA_030598025.1 Acidimicrobiia bacterium
CTCCGGCTCTTCGGGATCTCGGCACTGGCGGTCGCACCGCTCGGTGTTGTCCCCAAGATGCTCGAGAGGTTCCTGACCCGTCCGGTCGTGCCCCTCGCGCTGCAGGACACGGGACCCGACCTGCGACTTCGCCAATGGAGCATGATCATCGATCTCCGCTTCTGCGACGGCTGCCAGAGTCAAGGCACTGCCCCACAGTGCACCCTCGCCTGCATTGAAGGGCACCTCGCCCCAGAACCCATGGAGTGGATCGAAGTCTTCGAGCAAGAACTGGAAGGCAACGGAACCCGCTTCCTCCCTACCCCTTGCCAGCAATGTCAGAACCCGCCATGTGTGAACGTGTGCCCGGTCGCCGCCACGTTCTCGACACCAGAGGGCCTGGTGCTCATCGACCAGGATCGCTGCATCGGCTGCCGGATCTGCATGGCCTCCTGTCCGTACGATCGGCGCTTCTTCAACTGGGGTGATCCACCGGTGCCGACCGACGCCATGCTGGCCGAATACGACGTTGAACTCCAGGTCCCGGCGGTCAAGGGCACCGTCATGAAGTGCGACTTCTGTCCCGACATGATCCGGGCAGGCACTCTCCCGTACTGCATCCAGGCGTGTCCCAACGACGCCATCTACTACGGCGACCTGGAGGAGGACGTCGCCAGCAACGGTGTGAACATCGTGGCGATCTCCCACTTCCTAGCCAACCATGATGCCTTCCGCCTCAAAGAGGAGTTGGGCACGCAACCGCGGGTCTTCTACCTCCCCGGCCACGGCGAAGCAATAGGAAGGGACCCCACCAAGACGGGCCGACTGGCGACGCATTGGCCGTGGATACAACGAGTGATGGGAGCCGCTACATGGAGACGTTGAGCTCCTGGCAGCAAAGTTTGGAAGAAACGGCGCTGGCCCCGTCGCGCCGGACAACCCGGTCCTACTACCTGTTCGTCGGTTTCCTGCTGGCCGTCATCGCCTGGGCCGGGTATGCCTACTCTGTGCAAGTTCGAGAAGGCCTAATCGTTACCGGAATGCGCGACCGCATCTCGTGGGGTCTATACATCACGATGTTTGTCTTCTTCATCGGTATCAGCCACGCCGGGACGCTGATATCAGCCATTCTGCGAGTTTCGAACGCAAGCTGGCGCACTCCCGTCACGCGGATGGCAGAGTTCATCACCGCGGTAGCTTTGACCACGGGCGCACTATTCGTGATCTTCGATCTCGGCCGGCCCGACCGTCTGATGAACGTTCTGATACACGGCCGGTGGCAATCCCCAATCGTGTGGGACGTCGTAGCGGTCTCGACCTACCTCACCGCCAGCGTCTTCTATCTCTACTTGCCAATGGTTCCCGATCTCGCCCTCTTCCGGGACCGTTTCTCCTCGGGCGCTTCGAAGCTCCGGAGCTGGATCTACCGGCACCTGGCGATCAACTGGATCGGATCAGCCCTCCAGAAGAGACACCTGGCTCGCGCTATCTCCATCATGATGATTCTCATCATCCCGATCGCCGTGTCGGTGCACACGGTGGTCTCCTGGATCTTCGCCATGACATTGCGAGAAGCATGGAACAGCACCATCTTCGGATTCTTCTTCGTGGCCGGCGCCATCTTCTCGGGGATCGCAACGCTCATCATTGTCATGGCGATCCTTCGGCGTGTATATCGCCTCGAGAAGTTCATCACAGAGAAGCATTTCTTGTATCTCGGCTACTTGATGGCCGCTATGGCCGGGGTGATGATCTACGCCAATATCTCCGAGTACGTAACCACCGGCTTCAAACTCGAAGAAGGCGAGGACTTCCTCTTCCGCCAACTCTTCATAGAGGAGTTCGCACCGTTCTTCTGGTTCTACTTCATCGGAGGGCTCCTCCTGCCGGTGGCGATCATGCTCAAGAAGTCATTCCGCACCATCCCCGGCGTAGTTGTCACCGCAGTTCTCGTCGACTTGGGCATGTGGATCGAGCGGTATTTCATCGTCGTCACCGGCCTGCGCGCTCCTCTCATGCCCTACGAACCGGCCAGCTACGCACCGACCTGGGTCGAGTGGTCGATCACGGCCGGCGGATTCGCCTTCTTCGCTCTGCTGATCGCCGTTTTCGTGAAGTTCTTCCCGATCCTGGCAGTTTGGGAGATGGTCGAAGAACGTGAGAAAGTCGAAGCCGAACATGAGGCATCGGTAGCCGCACGACGAACCGAGGAGCCGGCGTGAGGCACAGTATCGCGTGGCTCCGGCTGCTCCGAGCGGTGACCTCGGGCGCAATCGTCATTGGCTCCCTGGTCTTCTTCGCACTCCCGGCCTCCGCCGAACACCTCATCATCGACGTAGCAACACCGGACGCGGCGGCGCTCGGCGACGAAGTTCCAATCACGGTCACCGCCCGGTCGGCGGATTCGAACAAGCCGGTGGCCGGAGCCACCGTGCTCTTCTACGCGGCGAAGAGCTTCGCCGGGGTCACAGGCGAAGCTGAACTTGGATCCGCCGTCACCAACGACGCAGGAGTTGCCGTCTTCTCGATAACGGTTCACGTGGCCGGCGTACAGGGCGTTCGGGTTGAGGTGATCGGGGGCGGTGAAACACAAGACCAGTCAATATCCCTGCCTGTCACGGTCGGCGATCAACTCCATCAATCAGAGGCGGGTGTTGATCTTCCCGGCCTCGGCGCCTGGGTGGTCGTATTGGTGGTTGCCGCTGCCTGGATCATCTTCCTGGCCGCCGGTCGGGCGGTCATGGCCGCTTCTCGCGTTCCCGCCGGTGAGAGGGAGATCGAAGCGACATCTGGCCCCTCGCTGGGCCAAATGAAGACCTCACACCTGGCGACAATCATGATGACGGTCTCGGTGCTGGTCGCGGCAGGCCTGGTCGCGATCCTCTTGCGAAGTCCAGAGACTCATTCCAACCTGAATCCGGAGGGATACGACCGGACGCCGGTCGCCTTCCTCGAAGCCAAGTACGCCTACACCGGCCTGGGACTGTCGGAGGATGCGGTAGCAGCGGGTGAAGACCTGACCGGCAGAGACGTCTTTCTGAGGAGCGGCTGCGCCGGATGCCACGGAGTGAACGCTGAGGGGACGGCCTCGGCGCCGTCCCCGGCATGGGCGAGCCCCGGGCGACTCGAGCAAATCGTGCGCGATGGATCTGTCGGCATGCCTTCGTACGGGGTCGAGGAATTGAGCGGACAAGAACTCGACGCGCTCCACGTATTCCTTCTGGAAGCACAGACCTCTCCCATCGTGCAAGAGCGGTTTGCCGCGACTCAACCCGACTCTCTGCCCGTTACAACCGGTGACGAGATCCCTACGTTCGCCGACAACGTCGGCCCTATCCTCACTGCTCGATGCGCGGCGTGCCACGGCAGCGCAGGCGGGTGGTCGGCTGCCGACTACGACTCGGTCATGACGACCGGGACCAACTCGCCCGTTGTGGTTCCCGGCGACCCGGAGAACAGCCTGCTCGCGCAGAAGATCCTCGGCGTTCAGACAACGGGTGCCTTGATGCCGCCGAGCGGCACCCTCCCGGATGCTGAAATCCGAACCATCATCGACTGGATCAGCGCCGGAGCCGGACGGTGAAAGGCTACGATCGCAACCTTCAGAACGGGCGCGAAGACACACGGGGACGGCGAGTGATGCTTACGCCCACCAAGGTGTCATTGGCCGGCGCCGCGGCGCTAGGCCTCGCCTTCATGATCGGAGCGCCTCTCTCTGCCTCGCCGGGTCCGGTGGTGGGCGCCGATGTGAGCGGCCCGGCGGCAAATACTCGCCTCCAGCCGACGGCTGATACAGACCAGATCTACGCGGAGCAGTGTGCGCCATGCCACGGCGATACAGGCGAGGGTGCTTCAGCGCCATCGCTCGAGGACTCATCGCTATCACCGAGCGACAGATTCGAGATCATCAGCGAGGGTCGCGGCGCCATGCCCGCCTTTGCTCCCACCCTCACCACAGAAGAGGTCCAGGCCGTGTCGGACCTGGTTGGGCGCCTGGTTGGAGTCGGCATCTATCGCGATCAGTGTGCCCCTTGCCACGGAGAGAACCTGGAGGGCGGAGTCGGGCCACCCCTCCTTGGTGTTGCCATCGATCCTGAACAACAAATGTCGATCGTGACCGAAGGGCGAGGGGCGATGCCTGCCTTCGGCCCAACCCTTTCGGAGGAACAACTTCGCGTGCTGGAGTCATTCCTCACTTCGGCGATGGAAGACGCCCCACCCCCGACCGAGACCGCGGAACAGTTGTACGAATCGAATTGCGCCTTTTGCCACGGCACCGAATTGGAAGGAGGGATCGGACCCTCACTTGCCGGGTCCACCCTCAACGAGACCGAGCTCGCCGGCATCATCGATGACGGAACCGGCACTATGCAGGGCTTTGCCGACTCCCTTTCCCCGGAAGAGGTCTCTGCACTTGTCGACTTCGTGTTCAGAGCGCAAGTCGAGACCACCGATTCTGTTCCAGAGGTAGTCGCTGATGTAGTCACGGAGGAGGTCGCGGCTGAGCTCTACGCGGAGAGCTGCCGGACCTGTCACGGACCCGGCGGGGAAGGCGGGGCGGGACCAGCATTGCTGAATCTTTCCTCGACTGATGCAGAACTGGCTTCGGTAATCGCCGATGGGAGAGGTTCTATGCCGGGATTCGGCACGGCTTTCTCAGAAAGTGAGATAACGGCCGTAGCTCTATACACGGCTGCCCTCAGTCTTGACACGCAGACGGTCGCTCCACCTCAAGCAATTCCGGCCGACGGCTTGTCGCTCTTTCTGGGGCACTGCTCGGAATGCCACGGCGAATCTGGCGAAGGCAAAACTGCGCCCAACCTGGCGGGTGCCGACCTGGGCGCGAACGAAATCGTCGTTCACGTGTGGTCTGGCCATCCCGACATGCCGGCATTTCATGAGACCCTCACACCGGACGAGATCCTGGCCGTCTCCTCCTACGCCGCCGATCTGGCACCGACTGGTTTGGCCGGCGAAGATGCGGAGACGACAACCGACTGGGCCAAGATCATCGCTCTGGTCCTAGCCGTTCTAGTAGTTGTGGGCGTCGCACTCCTGGCATACAGGAGATTCACGCGCCCTCGCTGATGTCGACTCGGACCCGGCGCTAAGGAAGCCCCCTCTGTCGCCGCAACGGCGACATCTCCCCCGCTCCCGCAGGGGAGAAACTCGTGCCCCGCTTCTGCGGGGGAGAAACGCCTAGGGCCAAGTCCGAGTTGCTGTTGGCTGATGGCTGATGGCTGAGGGCTGGGCGGCGAAGCAGCCCCTAATACCCCGACTCGCGGGTGTGACACTGGGTGCACTTGACCGTTTCCCAGACGCTCCCGATCTCGAGGGGGTGGATGAAGTCGACACCGGCGATGTCACTCACCAGTTCGTTGAGATCGTCAGACGCGCCCTGGGCGATGATGGTATGGCAGGTTTTGCACTCCAGCGACAGAGACTCTCCGGCCTCGTTGATCTGGCCGCCGCCGTGACATCTGAAACACCCATCGTTGACGAAGTGGCTCAGGTTGTTCTCACGGGCTCGGTAGTCGGTGTTCATCTCCGGGAAGAAATTGCCTTCGTAGATCTGAAGCAGCACCCCGACTGCCTTCTCGATGTCCTCGCTCAACTCTGCGGCGCGAGAGGGATACTGACCGGCGTAGTAGTCGCGCAACCCGGCCGGAATCTCTTCGAGAGCCTCATCGAGCGTGGCGTACTCGGCATTGAGCAGATCAACGCCGATCGTTCGAATGAACGGCAAATCACCGGAGATCTCGCCCTTGGAGAGAGCCAGGTTCACGGCCACAGCCGGGGGCTTGAACTGGTGGCTGGGCCGGTTGTGACAGTCCACGCAATCCATCACGCGGAGTTCCGTCTCGAGACCGTCGGGATCGGGGTAGGTGGCGTTGGGATCGGCGTAGGTCAGCACGGTCCCGTCCGGTTTGGTCACCCGGAACCACGGGATCTCCTGCCGTTTCGTATCGACCGGGATGTACTCGACAACGCTGTCGGTCACCATGTGCCAGTGAATCCCCTCGGCACGACCCGTCTGCGGGTTACCCCCACCGATATTGACGAGGAGTGAAATCGTCCATGGTGAGTTCGCCTCATCGGTTCGGTAGTACTGCTTCGTCTTCAACTTCTGCCCGTAGAACTGCTCCGGCCAGTGACATTCCTCACACGTTTCGGGCGCAGGTCGAAGGCTGACCACCGGCGTGTGGATCGGTCGAGTGTATGAATCCATCGCAACCGCCAGCACCTGCCGGATTCCGTCAATCTTCGACTGGACCCAGAACGAGGTACCCGGGCCGATGTGACACTCAACGCACGGGACACGGGCATGGGCCGAATCACCGTATGTCTCAATCTGAGGGCCCATCACCGTGTGGCAGGTCTCACCACAAAACGCCACGGATTCGGTGGCCTCATAGCCACGAAAACCGGCATAAATGAACACGACTACCAGGAACCCGCTCAGACCGAGGAAGAGCCACAGGTTGCGCATGTACCGAGCACTGGAAGGGATGATCGTCAAACGCCAGCGAACCAGCTCACCTTTTCGCTTCGCAGAAGAAACCTGCACGCGGATCGCGACCAGAAAGAGCAGCAATCCGAGGATGCCGATCACCGGGGCTCCGATGAAAGCAACCAGCGCGCGGTAGGGGTTCTCCGTCTCCGACATATAGTCGAGACCGAGCAGCACGACGAAGACGAGCATGCCGGAGATCATGAGTGCGCCACCCAGCGCGGCAAGGGGGTGACCGTAGAGCGACTTGGTGGTCGCCTCTTCCTCGGCGATAGCCTCAGATTCGAGAATTTCCGGTTCTTCGCCCTCCGGCGGATCTTGTGGCTCGTTCGACATGTCGTCCATTACACACCCCTCGTCTCAGGGAAGGAGCATACGAAGTATTTCAGCCCCAACCATAGGGCCCATGGTCCCGATCCTGCGAGGACACCCGCGAGATAGTCGCGGGTCGCGGGTCGCGAGTCACGAGTCCCACAAGACCCGTGCAGGGAATCAGGTGATTATGGGCCAGGCCTCTTCCAGCGCGGTCGCAAGATCAGCGATGTGAGGATCCCGTAATGTGGGGAGACGGCTCAGCTCTTGCGATAACTCGAGAAGCTGAGGGTCATGAATACCCACGTGGTCGAGAACCCGTGTCCAGCGATCGGTTGCGGCGAGGTAGACGAGGGGCAGTGCGGCTGCGAGGCGGCCGAACGGATCGTCGAGTGGGCCATGAATCTGCAACGGATACCTGGCCGTTTGCGCGTTAAGGTCGAGAGGCAGGCGTGAGGCCCCTCCGTAGGAGTCGCCACCTGCGAAACGAACGGTTCCGACCCTGGACAACACGACTGCTCCGATACAGAACAGGCATGGCTCCAGTGTCGTGAAGAGAGTTACTCCATCATGCCGCTCATCCACCGGCAAGCGGCTGAGAGCTGCAACCTCCGCATGGGCCAGAAGAGAACCCGATAATCCGCCTTCGCCTGGACCAAATATGCGATTGCGGTCGATAGCAATGAGGCTGCCATCTGGCCCGATCAGAGCAGCACCGACCGGGAACGATCCATCGCGGTAGGCGAGCCATGCCTGGTGGAAGGCTGCCTGCCACCCGGGTTCAAGGAGCGCCCAGGCGGAACCCGAATCCAATCAACCCACCTCTGATCGATAGGTTCCCAGGTGATGGATCTCAGCCATCGTCACCGGTGGCGGGTCAAAAACGGTGGCATAGCCGGCCGGGCCCGGCTGATGAACGAGGTTCACGAAGAACCTGTATTTCCACGGAGTGTCGGTCGGACGCGACTCGATGCGGGTGAGGTTGGCTCCCCGCAGGCCGAGTTCGGTGAGCGCCAGCGCCAGTGCCCCCGGACGGTGCAGAGTTTCGAACGCGACGCTCGATTTGTCGGCATCCTCAGGAATCTCGGGATCTCCGGCTTCAAGGACGACGAAACGGGTCGTGTTGTGCAACTTGTCGACGACATCGGTGAGGAGGACCTCGAGTCCGTGCGGAGCGGCGGCCTCCGGCGGCGCCAGCGCCGCACGGGTCGGATCGCCTCGCTCGGCGATCACGCGCACCGCACCCGCCGTATCGCTCACGGGGACCGGTTGCCATCCGCGACGAGCACTGGCGCCGCCAGCCTGTGAGAGAGCCTCCGGATGTGACCGAATGCTGATGATCTCATCGAGCCTGGCGCCGGGAACACCCAGCACCGCGTGTCGCACCTCGACGTAATGTTCGGCAACAATCTTGACTCCGCCTGCGACGAGTTGATCGAGAACAGGAAGAACACTGCCGGTGGTTGAGTTCTCAATCGGCAGCACCAGGCGACCCATCTCACCTGAGACAAGTGCCTCGAACGCGCCGACGAAGTTCTCGAACCCGACGCGTTCCCGGTCTGGGAAGAGTTCGCCGGCGGCACGATCACTGTATGAGAAGGCTTCACCCTGGTATCCAACTGGCATAGATGAGAGGGTAGCTAGTCGCGAGTTGCTGGTCGCGAGTAACCGACCGGAGCGCCCGCGGTGACTAAAGGCTAAGTGCAAATGGCCGTCGGGTCTTGCCCAGCAAGACCCGACTCCGCGTCGGGTCGATTTCGACTCTGCGTCGAAGGCGATATCGGGCCTAATTGGTCTCTCATAGGGCCTGGTGGCCCGGTGGCGCGGGACTTCTCACCCTGCGGTTCGAAGCTGTCACCGAGCGAACCTACTAGGAGACAAGCGGCGATTCGGGGAGACGAATGTCCACAACCACGCCTGCGCATCCGCACGCGGCAGAAACCCAACCGACCTTCAGGGTCACTTCGGCCTCGTTCGCCCACCCCGACACGTCGAGCGCCGAGCGAGCCTCCCTCGCACTCAACTCGGACCGCCTCGAGAAAGCCCTCGCTCGGATCCGCGCCGCCGGTGTTGATGCCTTCGTCCTGGCCACCTGCCTCCGAGTTGAAGTGGTCAACGTCGGCTGCGACCGTGCTAACCGTCGCGTTCTCGAGTTGCTGTACGAGGATCAGGAACTCCCGGAACCGGTCATCAGATTCGATCGCGACGTCATCCAACATCTCTATCGCGTGGCGGCCGGACTCGATAGCCCCATCATCGGTGAGCCCGAGGTGCTCGGCCAGTTCCGGGGCGCCCTCGAAATGAGCCAGGCACACGGCGCGGCCGGCGGGATGTTCGAGAAGCTCCTCCAGTCGGCGGTCAGAGCCGGAAGAGCCGCCCGCCGGCAACTCCCCCAGACCGGAACGGGCTCACTCGCCCTCGTCGCGGCAGATCTCGCCGCCGACGCAGAGGAAGTTGCCGTCTTCGGTGCCGGGGCAATGGCCAGGGCCGCCACCGAAACGCTGCGACGGAAAGAGAATCCCCCGCGGGTCACCGTTTACGCCCGCCGACCGAGCGCAGTTGGATTCGATGCCGATGACATTCGCGACATGTCGGAGGCGCCGAAGGCCCTGGCGGCCTTCCCTGTCGTCATAAGCGCAACATCTTCCAAGCGAGAACTCTTCGATGGAGCGGCACTCAGTGAGGCGTTGGCAGAACGATCCGACCGGCTGCTGCTGGTCGACCTCGCCATGCCGCCCGACTTCTCACCCACCGGGCACACAGCCGACCTTCACTACATCAACCTCGACGATCTGGCCGATCACGCTCGGGACAAGCAAGCCTCGAATGAGGTCGAGACCGTGCTCAACGGCCTGGCCGCAGATATGTGGGCCAAGTTGACCAACCACGATCAGGTTGGGCCGGTCATCTCCGCCATCCTGGCGGAGGCACGACAAGCCGTCGAGGAGGAGGTCCGGCGATTCTCCGGGAAGCTCCACGCCGACGACGCTCAGATCGCAGTCCTCAACCAGCTTGCTCAGACCGTCGCACACCGGGTGTTGCACAGGCCCTTGTCCTACCTGAGCTCGGATGAACAGGGGGCCCGTGCAGCTCCCGTGCTCGCGGAGGTTTTCGGGGTGGCGGGTGCCGACTGAGATCCGCCTCGCCACACGACGCTCGGCACTCGCTCTCTATCAGGCTCGACGGGTCGCCGATTGGCTGCGCGCCGTCCACGACGATGTCACGATTGAACTCGTCGAGATCGACTCGACCGGCGATCTCGATCGGATCTCACCTGTCGCGCAGCTCACCCAGATGGGCGCGTTCGTTCGATCCGTCCAGGCCGCCGTCCTCGACGGACGGGCGGATGCGGCGGTTCATTCACTTAAGGACCTGCCGACCACCCAGGCCGACGGCCTCGTTCTGGCGGCGTTTCCTGAACGCGCGAACCCATGGGACGCACTAGTCGGCGCCACACTCGCCGACCTCCCGGACGGGGCAGTAGTCGGCACAGGCAGCCCGCGACGCATCGCTCAACTCAAAGCCGTCCGCCCCGACCTGCGTACGCAGGAACTGCGAGGCAACGTCGACACTCGCCTCCGCAAAGTCGCAGAGGGTGAGGTGGATGCGGCCGTGCTGGCCGAAGCCGGGCTAGCCCGACTCGAACACGCCGATGCCATCGCGGAGATTCTGCCCTTGGAGGTGATGGTCCCGGCCCCAGGCCAGGGTGTTCTGGCCGTTGAGACACACGTGGATGGACGCATCCGCGGCCTCGTCGAAGCAATCGGCAACCCGGACCTCACTCCCCTGGTCGAGGCAGAACGAGGGCTTCTCTCCGAGACCGGAGCAGGATGTCGATCGGCCCTCGGAGCACTGGCGCAATGGGATGGCGGGCGTATCCGCATGGACGCGTTCGTGGAAGATCCCGACGGCCTGCGTCGGACTCGCGTGTACGGCACCCATCCCAATGATGTTGTTGCTGTCGCTCGAAAGGAGCTGGGTTTATGAAGGCCGTCGCCGTCACCACCAGTGCCGACCGGGCCGCAGCCGCCGCGATTCCTTTCACCTTGCTCGGCATGCAGCCTGCACTGCTCCCCTGCATCGAAATCGAAGCTGCCCCTCTTGAAACGCTCGAAGCTGCCAGGGACTCCGCTGCCGAAGCCGACCTGGTGGTTATCAGTTCACGAAGAACGATCGACATTCTTTGGCCGGACGGGCCGCTTCCCGATGCCGAGTTCGCCGCCGTCGGGGCGGTATCCGCCCGGGCAGTGCGAGAGCGTGGCGGTCGGATCGTCGCCACCGGAATCGCCGGTTCCGCACACCTGGTTGAAACGTTGGCTCCGCGTATTGGCGGCTTGTATGTGGTCTGGCCGCGCGCGCAGGGAGCCGACCCCATGCCATTGCTGCAAATGACCAGCCGTTCCGGCAGATTCGTGGCTCCAGCCGTATACAGCAGTGTGCCGGTCGCACCTCGACTGGAATCCGTCGAGGTGATCACTTTCGCCTCACCATCCGCCGTTACCGGATGGCAGCTCTCCCGATCACTCGACGAAAACACCATTGCAGTGCTCGGAGAGACGACCCGGCGGGCCGTGGAGAGCTCGGGCGGATCGGTCGCGATCGTGGCTCCCAATCCCACCTGCCAATCGCTCGCTCAGGCCGTTGCCGAACATCTAGGAGTTGCCGTATGAATGAATTCCCAATCGTCCGGCCCAGGCGGCTCCGCCGTACCGCATCCCTACGCCGCATGGTCACAGAGACCCGGCTGGATCCGGCTCAGTTCGTCCTTCCGGTCTTCGTCGTTCCCGGCCACGGCATCCGGAACCCCATCTCCTCGATGCCCGGCCACAACCAACTCTCGGTAGACGGCATCGTCGATCTGGCGAAGCAAGCAGAGAACGCCGGAGTCGGCGGCTTGATCTTCTTCGGGATTCCCGCCGACAAGGACGAAATCGGATCGCCCGGATGGGACCCAGCCGGTCCGGTGCCACAGGCCATCGCGGCCGTCGCCGACGCCGCTCCCGGCCTCGTACGCTGGGCCGACGTCTGCCTATGCGAATACACCAGCCACGGCCATTGCGGACCACTCAAGGGAGACGTCGTCGACAACGACGCCACCCTTCCCCTTCTCGCCAGAGCCGCCTCGGTATATGCCGACGCGGGTGCAGATGTCGTTGCCCCCTCCGACATGATGGATGGCCGGGTGGCAGCCATCCGGGCCGGCCTGGATGAGTCCGGTCACGATGACATTGCCCTCTGCTCCTATGCGGTGAAATACTCATCGGCCTTTTACGGGCCGTTCCGAGATGCAGCCGAGTCTGCACCTACCTTCGGTGATCGCCGTTCCTATCAGATGGACCCCGCCAATGCTCGTGAAGCCAGGCGGGAAGCTGCGCTCGACGAGGGCGAAGGGGCCGACATGATCATGGTCAAGCCGGCGGGCCCATATCAGGACATCATCCGCGACCTCCGCGATCGCACCGACCTTCCCCTGGCCGCTTACCAGGTGTCCGGCGAGTTCTCGATGGTTGAAGCGGCCGCCGCCCAAGGCTGGATCGACAGAGACAGGGTCATGATCGAATCTCTGACCGGAATCGTGCGGTCGGGCGCCGACATCGTACTGACCTACTTCGCAGTCGACGCGGCTCGGGCACTGGCAGGAGGATCGAGATGAACTGGTTCGAACGAGCCTCGACCGTTATCCCCGGCGGCGTGCACTCACCGGTAAGAGCTTTCAAAGCCGTCGGAGGTGATCCGCCATTCATCGCCTCCGGTTCCGGCGCGAGAGTCACGACCACCGACGGTCGCGAACTAATCGACTTCATCGCTTCGTGGGGCGCCTTGATCCACGGACACGCGCACCCGTCGGTCGTAGAGGCGGTTACCGAGGCAGTCGCACGCGGAACATCCTTCGGTGTCCCGACGACCGCTGAGGTCGAACTCGCCGAGATGATCGTCGACATGGTGCCCTCAGTTGATGTCGTACGTTTGGTGAACAGTGGCACCGAGGCGACCGCCTCCACCATCCGGCTGGCCCGCGCCGCCATTGGCAAGGACGGGATCGTGAAATTCGCCGGCTCATATCACGGGCACGCCGACCCGTTCCTGGTTCAAGCAGGCAGCGGCCTGGCTACCTTCGGAATGCCGTCGAGCCCGGGAGTCCCCGCGGGAACGGTCGGAGACACGCGGGTCGCCGACTACAACGACCTCTCCTCTGTGCAGGCGCACATGGAGACGGGAGATATCGCCGCGGTGATCGTCGAACCCGTGGCCGGCAACATGGGATGTATCCCTCCTGCCGAGGGATTCCTGGCAGGGCTGCGCGACCTGTGCGACCAATTTGATGCCGTCCTCATCTTCGACGAGGTCATGACCGGATTTCGGGTGGGACTGGAGTCGGCTCAGGGCCGATTTGGGGTCACGCCGGACCTGACGACTTTGGGCAAGGTGATTGCGGGTGGCACACCCGGAGCGGCCTACGGCGGTCGTGAAGATCTGATGCGGATGATCGCCCCCGACGGCCCCGTCTATCAAGCCGGCACACTGGCCGGCAACCCCCTCGTGACCGCAGCCGGTCTGGCCACGCTTCGGTGGCTCGAAGAGAACGATGATCTATACGACCGGTTCGAAGATGCCGGCCGGCTCATCGAGCGCAGGCTGGGCCGCGCCTTGGAGGCAGCCGGGTTACCCGGCGTTGTGCAGGCGGTGGGCGGTATGGTCGGAGTGTTCCTCGGAGTGGATCGCGCTACCACGTGGTCGGACGTTGCAGACCTCGACGGCGATCTCTTCAATCGTTTCTTCCACGCCGCCTTGAGGCGGGGTGTGCTGCTTCCTCCTTCGCCGTTCGAAGCCTGGTTCCTCATGGAATCCCATCTAGACAGCACCCTTGACACGGCCCTCACTGCACTGGAAGAAGCGATCGCCGAGGCGGCCGTGTGAGGCTTCTGCAAGCGCTCGAAATGAAACCCCTGGATCGGCCGCCGATATGGTTCATGCGCCAGGCAGGCCGGTACCTCCCTGAATACATGGAATTGCGAGGCAGGCACTCGTTCCAGGAGGCGGTTCATGCACCGGAGGTTGCAGCCGAGATCACGCTTCAACCGATCCGAAGGTTCGACCTCGACGCCGCCATCATCTTCTCCGACATCATGACCCCTCTCGAGGCGATGGGCGTGACCGTCGACTTCAATCCGGGTCCCACACTCGATCCCATGACGATCGAGGGCGTCGCCCGGCTTCCCGAGTTCGAACCGACCATCGTCGACTTCGTTGCAGAAGCCATCAGCAAGGTTCGAGCCGAACTGGCGGATGACGTGGCACTGATCGGGTTCGCCGGCGCGCCGATCACACTCCTTGCCTACCTACTCGAAGGAGGGGGAAGCAAGGAATTCATGGCACTACGTGGGGCTCTCAAGAAGGATCCGTCGATTGCCGCCGAGGCACTCGGCAAAGTCGGGAGAGCAATGTCGGCCTATCTCCAGCTGCAGGTCGATGCCGGAGCCAACACGGTGCAACTCTTCGACTCCTGGGCCGGGATTCTGTCCGTCGATGACTTCGTCGACTTCGCCCTCCCGGCCGCCCGTACCGCACTGGAGTATCAGACCGTCCCGACGATCTACTTCGCTCCACATGGGCCACAGTTGCTCCCCTACTTCGAGGGGGTCGGTGCCACTGCCTACGGGGTCGACTGGCGTCTGCCACTCAGCGAGGCTTGGGGCCTCCTCGGAGATTCATATCCCATCCAGGGCAACCTCGATCCGGCGGTGCTGCTCACGAATCCGGACCGGGTGAGGTCGGCAGTCGCCGAGGTGCTGGCCGAGGCCGCCGGGCGGCCCGGCCACATCTTCAACTTGGGCCACGGCATCAACCGCCACAGCCCGGTCGAGAACGTGGCTGCGATGGTCGACGCCGTTCGAGGAGAAGGCCGATGATCTCGCTGACTCCCGACCTCCTGACCCGGTACGACCGGCCGGGACCCCGCTACACGTCCTATCCGACTGCCGTCGAGTTTGCCGACGACTTCGGTCCTGAGGCCTATGGGGAGCGGCTCCGAATCGCCGCCCGCGATGCCGACGGCCCGTTGTCGCTTTACGTTCATCTCCCATTCTGCGACGCCCGGTGTTCGTTCTGTGGCTGCCACGTAGTGATCGCCAGGCGGGAATCTGTCTCGAACGTCTATCTACAGCGACTCATCGATGAGGCAGCAATCATCGCCGAGCATCTCGGTGAGCGCCGGACGCTCGTCCAGTATCACTGGGGCGGCGGCACGCCGACCTACTACTCCGTCGAAGATCTCGCCAAGCTGCACCGGGCACTGCTCGAACACTTCACCTTGGCTCCAGACGCAGAGGTCGCCCTCGAGGTTGACCCGCGGGTGACCACCGACGCCCATCTCGAGATGCTGAGGGAACTCGGGTTCAATCGTCTCTCGCTGGGAGTGCAGGATCTGGACCCGACCGTGCAGGAGATGATCGGTCGGAACCAGACCTGGGAGGAGACCAAGTCGCTCTACGACGAGGCTCGACGTCTGGGGTTCGAATCGATCAACATCGATCTCATCTACGGACTGCCGGGGCAGAGCCTCGACACGATGGGCGCGACGCTCGACAGAACGATCGAAATGATGCCGGACCGTCTGGCCGTTTACTCGTTTGCGTACGTGCCGTGGGTGAAGCCCAATCAGAAGCGCATCGACGAGTCGACACTCCCCGACCGGCACACCAAGTTTGCCTTATTGTCCCAGGTCTCGGACCGCCTGGTCGGCGGCGGGTACCGGGCCATCGGCATGGATCACTTCGCGCTACCCGACGACGAACTCTCGGTGGCGATGGATAACGGTTCGCTATCTCGCAACTTCATGGGATACACGACCAAACGCGGCACCGAGATGGTGGCACTCGGCTCGTCCGGGATCAGTGAGGTGGCCGGCGCCTACGCCCAGAATCACAAGCGCCTGAACTCCTACTACCAGTCGATCGAAGCTGGAGAACCGCCCGTCGAACGAGGCGTGGCGCTGTCCGACGATGACCGAATTCGACGGCACGTTATTACCGAGCTCATGTGCAACTCGTATCTGTCGTTCGAAGATGTCGAACAACGATTCGGCATCGATTTCCACGACTACTTCGGCGCCGAGTTGGCGGTCATGACGGGCCCCGGTGGTGCCGTCGAGGAAGGCATGGCGGAGGTGACGACCGACAACATCACTGCCACCGAGTTGGGAACAGTGTTCATTCGCAACGTGGCGATGACCTTCGATGTGTATCTCAAGAAAGTGAAGCGGGACCAGCCCGTGTTCTCCCGGACCGTGTAGGAGCACCATGTCCAAGACCGGAATCATCCTTGCCCAACTGGGCGGGCCGCGCGATCAGCGCGAAGTCGAGCCGTTCGTGCGAGCAATCTTCGCCGATCCGGATCTGGTACCGATTCCAGGCGGGCCGGTGGTGAGCAAGATATTCGGCTGGGCAGTCGCCAAGGCACGGGGCCCGTTTGTAAGAAAGAACTACCGACTGATCGGCGGCGGCTCCCCCATCCTGGAAATCACACTGGCACAGGGCCGGATGCTCGAAGAGACGCTCCGTGAGCGTGGTCACGACGCACATGTGTCGGTGGCCATGCGCTACACGCGTCCCGACACTTACGACGCGGTCCGTGAACTCGTTCGAGCAGACATCGACCGGATCATCTTGCTACCGATGTACCCGCAGTACTCGAGGGCAACCACGGGTTCGTCTGAGAACGAACTCCGCCGGGTGCTGGCCGATCTCGACGTGGCCATCCCGCTCGAGGTCTTGCGAACTTGGTACGACCATCCGTCCTATCTCGACTTCCAGGCGAAACTCGTGACGGAGATGCTCGAGACCCGGCCGACCGGCCAACGGAACGGGGCCGCCGTGCTGTTCTCGGCACATGGGTTGCCCGAGAGCGTTGTCGCCAAAGGCGACCCCTACCCGGACGAAACAGCCGCCACAGTGAAGGCCGTCATCGAGCGCGTGCCCTACGAGATCGACGCCCGCCTCGGTTACCAGTCCCGCACCAAGCCGGTGAAGTGGATCGGGCCGGGAACCGAGCAGGTGCTGGCGGACTTCGCCAACGACGGTTTCGACACGGTGGGAATGGTTGCCGTCTCATTCGTCACCGATCACATCGAAACCCTTTACGAAGTCGACATGCTGTTTCGTGACCATGCCAAAAAGGTGGGGATTCACAACTACTACCGATCTGAAATGATGAACGACCGGCCCGAGGTTGGGCCGATGCTGGCCGATGTTCTGGAGGATTTGCTGTGAGTGATGTGATCGTTGTCGGCGGAGGTCTCAGCGGACTCATCGTCGGCGCCGAGTTGAAACGGCGGGGAATGGATGTTCTCGTTCTCGAGGCCACCGGTGAACCGGCCGGAGTGGCATCGAGCGTGCGTGAAGATGGCTACCTGCTCGAACCCGGAGCAGGTTCGCTCCTCTGGCCGAACGCCGACCTGGCCCCCATCTTCGCAGCAGCCGGCATTGAGATGCTGCCCGCCAACCCGGCCGCGAAGGCCCGATTCGTCTACCAGAACGGCACTCTGTTTCAGATTCCCGAGTCTCCGGCGATCGCTTTCTCCGGCCTGGTGTCGTGGGGAGCGAAGTTCCGGGCAATTCGCGAACCCTGGGTCAAGACGCCACCCCCGAGCGAAGAGGAGTCAATCGAAGGGTTCTTCAGCCGGCGCTTCGGTCGAGGCCTCGGCCGGATAGGCGCCACTCTGATGGCACACGGCGTTTTCGCCGGCGATCCGGACAAGCTGTCGATGAGAGGCGCTTTCCCGAAGATGGTGGCCCTCGAAGACGAGGCCGGCAGCATGATCAGAGGCATGCTGGCCCGAATGAAACAACGTGAAAAGGGAACGCCGAGAGCTTCGGTTCACGTTCCACCCCGCGGCATGAAGGGCGTCGCCGAAGATCTCGTCGCCTACCTCGGGGATTCATTCCTCGTAAACCACCCAGCAACCGGGCTCTGCCGCGATGAGGCCAGGTGGATTGTCGAAGCAGCGGAGACATACCAGGCGGATGACGTGGTGCTGGCGCTAGCGCCGCATGCTGCCGCCAAGCTCGTCCCCGACGAGATTGCTTCCCTGATGGCGGACGCGATCATCGCTCCGGTCGCGGTGGTCGGGATCGGTGGGCGAGCTGCCGATGTGCCGATTCCCGCCGGTTTTGGCGCCCTGATCGGGCCTGATACAGATGTTCGGGTTCTCGGCATACTCATGGAGTCTCAGTACGCCCCCGGGCGTGCACCAGAACTGCACCACCTCGCCAAAGGCATCTACGGCGGGGCCGCCGATC
>JAUVQS010000065.1 GCA_030598025.1 Acidimicrobiia bacterium
GCCAGAGCGCGGGCGCCACCCTCCTGGATCGTCGGTCCGTCCATCAGAGGATCCGAGTAGGGGATGCCGACTTCGAACCCGTCCGCTCCGGCCGCCGCCATTGCCTCGAACATCTCGACGGAGTGGCCGGGATCCGGCAGACCGGCGGTCATGAACGGCAACAAGGCGGTGCTCTGTTGCGTCCGGCGGCCGGCGAACATGGATCTCAACTGCTCGGCGCTCACGTCACAAGCTCGGCAATCTGCTGAACATCCTTATCCCCCCGGCCCGAGAGGTTGACCAGCACGGTCTTGCCCTGGAGTTCCGGCGCCGCCTTCTCGATCCAGGCGATGGCGTGGGCCGATTCGAGAGCCGGAATGATCCCTTCGGTCCTGGCCAGCAGTTCCACGCCTCTCAGCGACTCATCGTCGGTGATCGACACATATCGGGCGAGGCCGAGATCCTGGAAGTAGGCGTGTTCGGGGCCGACCCCCGGGTAGTCGAGTCCGGCGGAGATCGAGTGAGCCTCTTGAACCTGCCCGTCGGAATCCTGCAGCAGGTAGGTCAACGTTCCGTGAATGATGCCAGGTGAGCCTTCGCTCAACGAAGCGCCATGCCGGCCGGTCGAAATGCCCTCACCGGCCGCCTCCACTCCCACGAGATCGAGGCCCATCCCGATGAATGGATAGAACATGCCGATGGCATTCGACCCTCCCCCGACGCAGGCAACGATCACGTCCGGCAGGTCATCGCCCAACTGCTCCAGCGATTCGTCGCCGATGACACGCTGGAGCTCCCTGACCATCCAGGGGAACGGATGCGGTCCGACGACCGACCCGATTACATAGTGCGAAGTCTCGACCGTACCCACCCAGTCACGCATCGCCTCGTTCACGGCATCCTTCAAAGTTCCGGCACCGCTGGTCACCGGAGTGACCTTCGTTCCGAGCATTTCCATGCGATAGACGTTGAGGGCTTGCCGCTCGATGTCCTTCTCCCCCATGAAGACCTCGCACTCGAGGCCGAGGAGAGCGGCGGCGGTCGCTACGGCTACACCGTGCTGACCGGCACCCGTCTCGGCGAGGACGCGGGGTTTGCCCATTCGTTTGGCGAGGAGCGTCTGACCGAGAGCGTTGTTGATCTTGTGGGCTCCGGTGTGAGCGAGATCCTCCCGCTTGAGCAAGATTCGCACGCCCAGTTGGGCGCCGAGACGCTCGGCTTCGAAGATCGGTGTCGGTCGCCCGACAAAATCGCGCAGCAGGCTATCCAACTCGTTCCGAAACTCCGGGTCCGACCAGGCGGCTTCAAATGCCTGCTCGAGTTCATCCAGGGCGGGCATCAGGGTCTCGGGAGCGAAACGCCCACCGAAGTCGCCGAAGCGGCCTCGTTCGTCGGGTCGTTCCAGTTTCATGTCTGCTTGGCCTCCCTCACGAACCTGCGGATGAGTTCAGGGTCTTTTCTACCGGGCGTAGACTCTAGGCCGGATGAAGCGTCGACGCCCCATGGGGAAACCTCTGCGATTGCCTGCGCCACATTGTCCGGCCGCAATCCCCCGGCCAGGACGAAATCGCGCTGCACACCGTCGATCAGGCTCCAATCGAAAGCCGATCCCGTGCCGCCATGTCGGGTCGATTCGTAGGTGTCGAGGAGAGGCAGTCGGTCGCCGGCCACGTCGTCCAGGTCGAACCCCGATTGGACCGGCACCGGGTGGAGCACGAGCAAACCCTCAGCGATCGCCGCGTCGCCTGCTTCTGCCGAGTGCCTTCCGTGCGGCTGGACTCCGGTGGCTCCGGCTTCTTCCACCCACCGCAGCAGTTGATCGGGAACTGCATCGACCGTGACCAGCACCCGTTCGACCGTCAGGCCTTCTCCCAGCGCGCGAGCCACCTCGGGTGAGACTTGCCGGGGAGACTGTGCGAGAACGAACCCAATCGCGTCGGCGCCGGCCTCAATCGCCGCAGCGACATCCTCAGGCCGGCTCAATCCGCATACCTTGACCCACATCAGAGGCCCGCAGCCACAAACCGAGTGAGTAACTCAACCGGGTCATCGGCTCTGACGAGGCTCTCCCCCACCAGCACTGCGTCGAATCCGACGGTTGCCATCCTGGCGACATCATCCGGAGTGTGAATGCCGCTTTCGGCAACCCGGATAGCCTGATCGCCGATCAGCGGGGCCAGGGCCTCGGCGGTTGCCAGATCCACCTCGAAAGTGCGCAGATCACGGTTGTTCACTCCGATGATCGGAGCACCGGCGGACAACGCTCGTTCGGCTTCGATGGCCGAGTGGATTTCGACCAGGGCGGGTAGCCCTGCCTCCGACGCCTCGGTCAGCAAGCCGGCCAGGGTGGCGTCATCGAGTATCGCCACGATCAACAGAATGGCATCTGCCCCCATCGCCGCCGATTCCCACACCTGGGCGGGATGGATGATGAAGTCCTTGCGGAGTGCCGGGAGACCAACGGCGCCACGAACGTCTCGAAGATCGGCGGGCGACCCATCGAAGTAGTCGTGTTCGGTCAGGACGGAGATCGCCGAAGCCCCTCCCCGCTCGTACAGCAGGGCCTGTCGGGCTGGATCCAGCTCGGCATTCAACGTGCCGCGCGATGGTGACCGGCGTTTCACCTCGGCGATCACCGAGATCCCCGGCGCGGAGAGCGCGGCGGTGAACGATCGGTCGGCAAGGGTGGCCGCGGATTGATATTCGGCCTGGCGAGCGATTATCCCGGGGAGTCGCCGTTCGGTGGCGGCGACGATCTTGTCGAGCATGAGGTTCTACATCGTAGAGGCACGGGGCCCGTTCGCAGGCAGCACCACCGTGATGGTCGTTCCGGGTTGATCCGGGTCTGATCTGGCCGCGATCGTGCCGTTCAGGGCGGCCACGATCTCGTTCACGATCGAGAGTCCGAGCCCGGATCCCTCCGGTCGGACCCGGCGGTACTTTCTGGCCACGTAGAACTTCTCGAAGATGTGTGGCAGATCTTCGGCATGGATCCCCGGGCCGGTATCAACAACATCCAGGCGCACCGACGACGCGTCGACTGCTACTCGCACGGTGACCTGCCCGGTCTCGGGTGTATAGCGAAGGGCGTTCTCGATGAGGTTGGAAGTGATTTGATCCAGTCGATCCGGATCGATTTCGACGGTGCCGCCCCCGGATCCGTCGAAGCGAAGTGTGACGTGGGCCGCCTCGGCCCGGGTTCGATATGTCTCGACCGTCTCTCCGAGGTGCGCAACCACGTCGACCGGTTCTCTCCGAATCGAGAACTCACGTGATTCGAGCCGGGCCAGCAGCATCAGGTCTTCGATCAGCCTTCGGAGCCGGCCGGTCTCCCGATCGAGCACACCGGCGATTCTCTCGATCTCCTCTGGTTCGAGATTCCCCTCTTCGAGCACCTCTACATAGCCGGACACTGTGGTGAGAGGAGTACGAAGGTCGTGTCCAACGCTCATCAGAAATTCGCGCTCCCTTTGCCTGGTCGCCTCCATCTCATCTGCCATCTGGTTGAAAGAGGTGGCCAGCTCGGCGATTTCATCCGAACCGTCGATCGGGGCGCGGGCATCGGTGTTTCCCGCCGCCAGCTCTCCGGCCGCCTGGCGAAGATGAGCGAGGCGGCTGACCAACCACTTCGACATACGGCCCGCCGCCACGGCCGCCACGCCGGCGGCAACGAGCAGCGGCAACACCATCTGCCGAAGGATCGATCCGACCTCGAGTACATCCGACTGTCGGATCATGACGGCGGCCAGAATGGTCCCGGTCTGTCCTATCCGGGCCACCGACTGCGCCACCACCTCTACGACCGCCCCGCCCTGGAGATCGGTCACACGATCCGTCATGGTTCCCCCGGCCAGCACGGAGTCGTAATCGAAGGCCCGGACGACCGCGGCGGGCAGGTTGCCTCCCACTATCCGGTCGTCGACTGTCACCGCCACCAGGCGGACTTCAGCCTCCGGTCCCGCTACTCGTCCTGCCTCAAAGAGAACCCGCCGCACGGTCGGTGGTGATTCCCCCGACAACAGATCGCGGGCCCGTGTGGTGTCGAGGTCGACTCCGTCGGAGACGAGCGCATCCTGAACCAGTTCGACGATTTGTCCGATCTGTCGCTGCATTTCGGTGCGCGTCTGGGCGCGGACCACCGAAAGGGTGACGAGAGCGCCGACTACACCAACAATCAGGAGAGTCGCGGCCACGGCACCCAGCAGCGACCAGAAGAACCGGCGCCGCATCCCTCAGCCCGCCTCGATCCGGTAGCCGACTCCCCAGACCGTCTCGATCGGAATCCCCTCCAGCTTCTTGCGGAGTTGCCGGATATGAACGTCCACTGTGCGGGTTTCGCCGAAGTAGTCGTATCCCCACACGGCCTCCAGAATCTGCGCCCGCGACAACACCAGCCCTTTGTGATCCGCCAGATACCAGAGCAAGTCGAATTCCTTGGCAGTCGGGCGGACCGGCTCACCATCC
Organism: Acidimicrobiia bacterium; assembly: GCA_030598025.1. Taxonomy (GTDB): domain Bacteria; phylum Actinomycetota; class Acidimicrobiia; order Spongiisociales; family JAHEDJ01; genus JAHEDJ01. Next base: position 4,444 of record JAUVQS010000065.1, read on the forward strand.
GGCGGCCGCACCTCTCGTCTCCCGCTGTCGATCGTCCATCCGGCCACTTCGATGAAACGCCGATCGTCAACGCGATCTTGTGAACGCCGCAGAACGGCCTTGACCCTCGCCACCAACTCTCGGGCCGAGAACGGTTTGGTGACGTAGTCGTCTGCGCCGATCTCGAGCCCGATGATCTTGTCGATCTCGGTGTCGCGGGCCGTCAGCATGATCACCGGAATCTCCGACTTGCCCCTGATGCGCTTGCAGATCTCGACGCCGTCCATTCCGGGCAGATTGAGATCGAGCAACACCACCAGCGGCTCCGTCCGCTCGAGCCGTCGCAGACCGTCCTCGCCGGTCAATTCATGGACGACACGGAAGCCCTCGCGCTCGAAGACGGTCGTGAGCATCTCCCCGATGCTCTCCTCATCTTCAATCAGCAGGACGGATCCCTTGTTCATGCTGCTCCATCATCGCGGGGATGAACTCCACCGCACGGGTTTTGACGACCGCGTCGCTCCCCATCGTGATTCGAGCTTGTTCGAGAAAGATCAAAGATCGGTGAAATCATCGAGAGGTAGCGTCTTGACCGTCGCCATCGTCGAGCCTCCGCCCCACTTGATCTCAACCTCGGTCCCCGGCTCCACCTCCCGCCTGACCAGTGCGAGAGCCACCGGTGCGCGCCGCGTTAGTGATTCGGCCACCGTCCCGACGACGCCTACTGCTCGTTTGCCGGAGAAGATCTCAGAATTGGCGGGCGGCAGCACGTTCTCGCTTACCACCAATCCGCGCAGGTGGCGGTTGACATGACCACGGCTGTCTATGCGAGCAACGAGTTCCTGACCCAGGTAGCAACCTTTGGTGAATGAAACGCTGTCGGCCACCAGACCGGATTCTTGCGGGATGGTCGACTCGTCGACGTCTGTCGGCATCTTCGGTTCACCCGCCTCGATCCGCACGGCCGCGGCCGCCTGCTCGCCGCAACGGACGGCACCAAACTTGATCAGAGAGTCGGGGTCGATGCCGACGAAGAGATAGCGTTCCAGCCCGCCCATCGGGACCCGCGCCACCCACCCTTCTCCGATGTTCTGCCATCCAGACTCGACGGCAGCACCGGCTCTCTGGAGAACGTCCGCCGCCTCCGGCCCCAACAATTCGAAGACCGGAACCTCGACCGGCACGATCTGAACATCAACGCGAATCCGATACCGGGTCAAGTCGGAAATCACCGATTCGGACGACCCCGAATCGGTGATGAGGATCGCCTCTTGCTCTCCTATCAGAACCCACAACAAGGCCCGGAGCTTGCCCTGGGGGCTGAGGAGAAATGACCGGGCCACCGAACCGGGTGCCGATCCCACATCTTGACTGATCAGGCCCTGCAGAAAGGAGATGGCGTCCCCTCCCGTAACTCGAACCGCCTCGTGCTGGTTAGAGACCAATCCGGCGCCCTCTCGAATCGCCAGATACTCGGCGGTCACATCGCCGAACGACGCTTCAGACATGCTCGGCTCCCGCGATCGCCATCAACGCAGCAGCGGCCTTATCCATGGTCTCGTCGTATTCGGCGGCCGGGTCGCTGTCGGCGACGAGGCCGGCTCCGGCCTGAACCCAGGCCTTGCCATCGGTGGCGACGACGGTCCGCAGACAGATCGCGGTATCGATGTTGCCAGAGAAGTCGATGTACCCGACCGCTCCGGCGTAAGGCCCGCGGGCAACGGGTTCGAGCTCATCGATGATCTCCATCGCCCGCACCTTCGGAGCACCGGACACGGTGCCGTGTGGGAAGGTGGCTCGCAGCACATCCACCGGGCCGAGTCCCGGCCGCAGCCGGCCGGACACGCCGGAGACTATGTGCATGACGTGCGAATAGCGCTCTATCACCATCAGGTCGTCGACGGAAACTGTGCCGAACTCGCACACTCGTCCGATGTCGTTGCGAGCGAGGTCGATGAGCATCACGTGCTCTGCCCGCTCTTTGGGATCGGCGAGGAGTTCCTCCGCGAGCTGCTCATCTTCGGCCGGCGTGGCTCCGCGCGGGCGGGTCCCGGCGATCGGCCGCGAGCTAACGACACCGTCACGAACCCTGGTCATCAATTCCGGAGACGAGCCGATCACAGTCACGTCCGGATGACGGTGATAGAAGAGATAGGGCGAGGGGTTGATCATCCGCAGCGCCCGGTAGACGGCGAACGTATCTCCCTCGAAGGGCACTTCCAGGCGCTGGCTGATCACAATCTGAAATGCGTCTCCTCCGAAGATGTACTCCTTAGCTCGCCGCACGGCATCCTCGAAAGGTCCCCGGTCGAGCGTCGATTCGGCCGCAGGTGGCGCAACATCCCAATCGGCGGCGCGGGGCGTGTACCCCGCTGGTTGCCCGAGCTTGGCGGCAGCAGCTTCGAGATCGCCGAGAGCCGAATCGTATTGGGCTTCGGGATCATCGCCTACGAAAACGTTCCGAACGAGGATGATTCTCTGGGCCAGCCGATCAAACGCCGCCAGCGAACCAACAAACTGCCACATCATCTCCGGCAGACCCCGATCGTCCGGCGGCCGATCCGGCAGATTCTCGACATAACGAACCGCGTCGTAGCCGAGCCATCCCACTGCCCCGGTGTGAAGAGGAGGCAAGCCGTCGTACTGGGCCGCGGTCAGATTGGAGATGAGTGTCTCGAGAACCTCGAGAGGGTTCCCGGAGGGGAGTTCAATCCCGGGATCGTCAATGCTCGAGACGCCGTCCCGGGCGGTCAGGGTGTATTCGGGTTTCCAGCCGACGAACGACCACCGGGCCCAGCGTTCACCACCCTCAACCGACTCCAGCAGGAAACCCGGGTCGTCACCGACCAGCTTCTCGTAGGCGGTCACCGCCGTCTCGCGGTCGGCGAGTACTTGCATGGTCACCGGAACGACGGCGTGGTCGGCCGCCAGGTCTAGAAACGTTGAACGATCGGGGAAGACGGCCATGGGTCGCGAGCGTACTACCGGGCCACGAGCTACTCGCGACTCGCGACTACGTACTCTCGTTGATGAAATCGCCGAACGGAGTGTCGCCGAATATGTCGATCATCCATGTCGCGATTCGGGTCAGATTGCCGGTGATCATCACGACACCAAACACGGCCAGGAGAAGGCCCGAGGCTACGTTTATCGGTCGCAGATACTTCCGCATGAAAGTCATGGCCTTGAAGGTGGAACTCATGCCGACGCCGGCGATGATGAACGGAATCCCGAGCCCCATGGCATAGGCAAAGAGCAGTATCACTCCCTGCGTCACGGTTTCCTGAGCCGAAGCGACCAGCAGAATGCCACCCAGAATCGGCCCAATGCACGGTGTCCAGGCGAACCCGAACGCTACGCCCATCACCGGCGGTCCCAACAAACCCCTCTTGCCGGTGTTGACGTGCATCCGGCGCTCCCGCATCATCCATGAGGTCAAACGGCCACCCTTCTGGAGTGCTGTGAGCACGATGAGGATCCCGAAGGCGAGAACCATCCAGCCGGCCACCTTCGAGAGTCAGAC